>NZ_CP123499.1:2400000-2700000 GCF_029873475.1 Arsenophonus sp. aPb | reverse complement strand
GCCGTTTGTGAAGCGGGTAAAACCGGTAGCTTAATGCATCCCACACTGGGTGATATGACAGTTTGTGTCACCGAAAGTGGGTTGCGTATCCATGAAAGCGTTGAAAATGGCCGGATTTTTGAGTTTGAACTGGTTGTCATTGAATCAGGGTTAAAAGTCTTTGCTATTACAGAAAATGAAAATGCCAATGTAATCCAGCGACAAAACTACCTGGCCATCAGCACAGTCACCGCAGCAAAATTTATAGCTGCCATAAAAGGGGAAATGCGCTCACTGACCCAGGCACTCAAAGTACTAAAGCAGACGGCCAGCTTTTGGGCAAATCAGGTTAACAGTACACTAAATGAAGCCAGTAATATCAGCGACGTATTAAAGAGTACCTTTGGCAGTCAGCAATATGGCCGTTATCAGAAAGGCACGATAGGTGGTCTGGTTTCTGGTGCAACCGGCTATCGTATAGAACGCGATATGATTGATAATGATGCGCAACTTATCAATAAAATACGGCTATCCGCCATTATTGAGCGAGAGAAAATCACCTCGACATCAACGGCATTGAGCCAGACCACGAATATTGAGCAATTGACTTCAACGATTCAGTCCATTTTTAACCTGATCATTAATATGACCGGCAGTGATGATCGTAAGATGCAGATACTCGGCGTGTTGTCGTTTTTTGAAAATCCTCACTATTACCTGGGAGAAAGTGAAAATAGACTGGCAAAATTAACCGATCTGTTGTTGATAGTCCTTGCTGCGTCAGCGATGGCGATAGTATCAGGCAGCGTTATCCCCACCAATAGTCATGAAGCCGCCAGTCAGCAAAAGCAAGCCTGTCAGGTATTGGATAACGCGATGCTCCATGCCGGCGATCTGGCACAGGATGATATTTACCTTTTATTGCTCAATATTCGCCAGCAGGTGGTGGATTATTTTGTGCAAATGGGATCGGAGAGAGGGCGATTAGCGCAGTATCAATTGCCGGATGTTTTTCCCGCGCTAACGGTTGCTAATCGGCTCTATCAGGATGCGCGTCGCAGTGATGAACTGGTGATGGAGGTTTCTCCACAACATCCCGCCTTTATGCCGGCACGATTTAAGGCGCTAACAAAATGAATAATCGAACAGAGAAAAAGGAGGAGGTTTTTCTCAGTATTGGTGGTAAAAAATTATTAGGCTGGGAAAGTGTGCGCATCTCACGTGGTATTGAACGTTTTCCCAGTGATTTTGCTCTTGAGCTAATGGACTATTATCCTGCCACAAATGAAAAACAATGGGTAAAAGCGGGTGATGCCTGTGAAGTCCTGATTGAAAATGACCGAGTGATAACGGGCTATGTTGATAACTGGAATCCGATGATAAACAAAACTCAGCATCGGATACAGGTATCGGGGCGGGGGAAATGTCAGGACTTAGTAGATTGCTCAGCCAACTGGCCAAATAATGTCATTAGTCAGGCGAATGCGCTTCATATCGCGCAACGATTAGCTAAAGGCTATGACATCACGGTCAGCAGCAATATTGATAACCGTCAATTAGAAACCATCCCGCAGTTTACCTTGAACTGGGGAGAATCTTCACAACAAGTACTTGATCGTATCTGTCGCTGGTCAGCACTGCTCTACTACGAGCGAGAGGATGGTAATCTGTTTTTAACCCGCGCCAGTGATGAGATTGCCGCCAGTGGTGTTGCCCAGGGTGTCAATATTGAAGAGGCCGACTATCGTGAATCGATGGCAGCGCGTTATTCCGATTATATTGGTGTGTCGTTGTCGGTTACGCCATTGGCCGGTGGTTACGAGTTTGTGCAAAATGCCCATGCTAACGACCCGGAAGCGGGGAAAATGCGTTATCGCAATTATCTCTCGGTAATTGACAGTAATCTCATCAGTGCCAAAAGAGAGCAGGAGGCCATTGACTGGGAAATGAACCGTCGTTATGGCCGCTCAAAAACGTTAAGAGTGGTGGTTGACAGCTGGCGAGACAGTGCCGGGCGGTTATGGCGGCCAAATACCCTTATCCCTATCCATCTGCCGGTTTTCGGTCTCGATAATCGACAATGGTTATTATCTGAAGTGGTGTTTATGCGCGATTTAAAAGGCACGCGCGCCATTCTCACTATGATGCCGCCAGAAGCCTTTGTGGTTGAGCCTTATGAATTTTATCAAACATTACGGGTATAACGATGTGGCAACTTCTGCGAGAAATTAGAACCCGATTAGCGATGTTGTTGGGGTTTGGTAAGGTAACCCTCAGTCAGGATGGGGGCGATATCCAGACCGTTCAATATCTTAATACGCTGGAGGTGCGTGATGGCACTTACCGTATGACGGAGTTTGGTTTTTCCTCGTCATTACCGGCAGGGAGTGATGTTTTAATCGGTTATTTGGGCGGCCATCGCTCTAATGCGGTGATTTTTGCCAGTAACCATCCTGCCTCGCGTTTTCGCAATTTAACACCCGGTGAAAGCGTATTATATAACCAGTGGGGATTGCATATCTTATTAACGCAGCAGGGGATTGTGGTTGATGCGAAAGGACAGGATGTCACGATCCATCAGGCTAAACAAGCGACCATTGTCGCATCAACCAAAGTCGTGATTGACACACCGTTACTCGAAGTCACTGGTGATATTGTTGATAACGTGGGCAGTAATCAAGCTAGCTTAAGAGCCTTACGGGATAATTACCGCCAACATGTGCATGAGATTGAAGGTGTTCAGACGGGAAAGGATAGCGTCATCAGTAAAACGATAAAGGAGCCGGTTTAGATGTCAGATATTGCAAGCGGGTGGAATGTTAACCAATTGCGCGGCGAGTGGCGGGTTGGCCAGGGTGAATTGTTATCGGGTCATGATTTACAATCGGCCATTATCATCAGTTTATTTACTGACAGGCTGGCGCGTGATGATGACAATATCGATGATAATTTTCGGCGTGGCTGGTGGGGGGATAGTGGCCAGGATTATTTGATTGGCTCTAGACTGTGGCTCATCCAACGAGAAAAATTAACCGTCAACGTCGCCCGACGAGCTGAGGATTATGCTAAAGAGGCGTTGCAGTGGTTAATTGATGATGGTGTGGTCGCATCGCTGGAAATTGGCAGTCAGATTATCTGGCCCGCGAGACTCAATATGATCATTCGTTATCACCAACCCGCTAATAACAGTGAAGATTTACGTTTTTTTTGGGTGTGGGAGACAAAATAATGCCATTTAAACGAAAAACGTTGACGGAACTCAGGGCTCAGAATCAACAGTTTTTACGCTCAGAACTGAATGAACCTGGTGCATTATTGCGATTTTCCAATCTGCGTATTCTGGCCGATATGGATGCGGGCATGGCGCATCTTCACTATGGTTATCTGGATTATATTGCCAAACAGGTGACCCCATTTACCGCCACTGATGAATGGTTAGATGCCTGGGCAGCGTTAAAACGCAAATATCGCAAGCCACCCACCGCAGCAAGTTGTGAAAAAGTCCGCTTTACCGGTATGGCTGACAGCGTCGTACCGCAAGCCACCCGATTGAATCGAGGAGATGGTTACCAATATCAGGTAACTCATGAAGGCAAAATAGACAAAACCGGTCAGGTCATTATGCCCGTTATGGCTATTTTGCCAGATATCAGTGATGCGCCAGAAGGCGGCGGCAAGGCGGGCAATAGTCCTAAAGAGACCAAATTGACGCTGGATATCCCACTTGCTGGGGTTGATGCTGAGGCTATCACGCTGGAGCCAATTAGTGGCGGTGCGGATATTGAAGATGAAGAAACCTTCAGACAACGCATGTTATTAGCCTTTCAAAATCCACCCCAAGGTGGCAGTGATATGGATTATGTCGGCTGGGCCAATGAGGTAGCTGGGGTTACACGTGCCTGGGTAAAACGGCGTTTAGTCGGCGCCGGGACAGTGGGCGTTTATATTATGTGTGATAACAATGAAAACAAGGGTTTTCCGATCGGAAAAGATGGGGTTGCCAGCAAGGAAACTTATACTGTTCATGCGAGCGGGGATCAATTACGTGTAGCTGATCATCTTTATGATCTTCAAACGGTGACCGCGTTGGTGTGGGTATGTTCACCAATAGCCAAAAAAATTGATTTTGCGTTTGCAGGAATAAAAAATATTGCCGCAGAAACGCAACAGCAAATTGAAAAAGCGATTGATAATGTTTTTTTCGATAAAGGTGATCCGCGTGGTGAGGCGAAAATTTATCTGTCTGATTTGCAGTTTGCGATTGCTGACATTCCAGGCACGGGGGGATTTGTGTTAAAAAAACCGCAGAACAACCTTGAATTTAATGTCGGTGAGCTACCGGTGCGAGGCGAGATAACTTATTTATGATCCCCTATAAAATTGACGAATATGTCCATGCCTTACAAGGATTAGCGCCACAGGGACTTGCCTGGAACTGGCGGCGAGGAACGGTAATGCATGCGCTATTGCGGGGTTTAGCGCGGGCTTATTATTCCTCTGATAAAGAAGCGATACGGCTGTTAGTCACCAGTTTTCCCAAAACGGCCACCTCATTTTTGCCCGAGTGGGAGGCGACATTAGGTTTACCGGATAAGTGTACTCTGGGAAAATTTGATACCTTACCGAAACGACAAGCTGTGGCGTTAGCGAAATTGTTGCGCACGGGCGGGCAATCAAAAAATTATT
Organism: Arsenophonus sp. aPb; assembly: GCF_029873475.1. Classification (NCBI taxonomy): domain Bacteria; kingdom Pseudomonadati; phylum Pseudomonadota; class Gammaproteobacteria; order Enterobacterales; family Morganellaceae; genus Arsenophonus; species Arsenophonus sp. aPb. The sequence continues at coordinate 2,695,335 of NZ_CP123499.1, read as the reverse complement.
TTATTCAGCTGGCGGCGGAAATGGGATATCACATTTCCATCACTGAATATAGACCCGCCCGGGCGGGATTATCGGCCTGTGGTGATGCGCTTAATGGCGAAGACTGGCCTTTTGTCTGGCGAATCAATGCCGGTAAAACAACTGTATTATATTCCCGTGCCGGTGCCAGTTATTGTGGTGATCCGCTTCGTTCCTGGGGCGATAAACAGCTGGAGTGTCAGTTTAATCAAATCTCGCCTTCCCACACCATTTTACAGGTCGGTTACGACCAATAATATCCCTTATTTTTTTACCTTATCACCTTGCAGTGAGGTTTAGTTATGAAAAAAATTGGTGATGTCACCACCACCGCTGATCAAAATGGTGAGTTTACTAACGGTAATGTTGCGGCGGGCATTGCGCCGACAATATTGGAAGCGGACTGGTTCAATTCAGTACAACGCGAAATTTTAAACGTGTTGCTGAAAGCTAAAATTGAACAAAATCCTCATGTCGACAATCAGTTGATGCAGGCGATTGAGGTGTTGGCTAAGGGTATCGCCAGCATTGACGTTAAACAAGAGACAGGTGACTCAATTACAGCGGTAATGAGTCAAAAAGCGGTCACTAATGAACTTAATAAAAAATTTAATAAAGACAATGTTGTTCAAGTAATCGGCGATAATACTGACAAAGTGATGAGTCAGAAAGCTGTAACGGATGAATTAAAAAAAATAACAACAATCGATGCTATTTATCCCGCTGGGATCGCTATATTTTTTGCTCAAAACAAAAATCCCAATCAACTGTTTCCCGGCACTAAATGGCAATACACCGGTGAAAACAAAACCATTCGTTTAGCCAAAGCCGATGGCAGCGATATCTTAAAAACCGGTGGTGCCGATACGATTAAATTAACCGAAGCTCAATTACCCGCGCATGGGCATGCGTTTTCAGGCACGACCAGCAGTTTTGATTATGGTACGAAAACCACTAGCACAACGGGTGAACATGTTCATAACTATACCAACAAAAGTAAATCTACCAGAACATCTGGTGACGCTTGGAGTGCAGCAGCCGGAGAAAACGTTAATGCCACAACCTCTGCTAGCGGAAATCACGCCCATACCGTTACAATTGGGGCACACAATCATACGGTTTCAGGTACAACAGGGAAAACCGGCGCGGCCAGTGCTATTACCATAACCAATGCTTTTGTTACTTTAATGTGTTGGTATCGGGTGAGTTAAATATGGGATCCCTCCAAGCATATTGGTGGGTTGTTGTTATTCTACTAATAAAAAATGCAAAATATCTTCACTAGTTGTTAATGATGATTATCAAATGACAGTTTTGGTTATGCTACAGTAGATTCATTTATCATGATAGCTAGCAGAAAAGGGATATTGGTATGAATGAAGAGGTAGATTTTTACCTAGATCAAGAGAATAAGTATTATAAAGGGTCAGTTATTATTGATGGCAATAATTACCCTTCTGAGTTATCGATTGTTGATAGTAAAATTGAAGTGAAAATATTTGATTTTAATAAAAATATGACTTTGAATTTTTCTGAATTGTCATCGCTAACCACAATAATATTTTTTAATGGTTTTTATTACTTTCAGCTATTTGGTCGGAAGTTAGAAAGTCGCTCTTCTATGCGGTTAGGAAAAGGTAATTATTTTCATGATCATTCATTTTCAACCAAAGGTTTTCTTTATTCTAGGCTTAACCTGAATGATATAACGTCTTTTCAGGGCTTAGAATTTTATTCAGATAGTATTAAAAATTGGCTTGGTAATACAAGTAGATTGGAAAAAATAATCGTTAATGGGTTTCATAATAATGTATTACCAAAGGATGATGAACGTATTGAATTTGAAAGAAAAATTGATGGAGTTGGGGTTTTTGGTGCTTACTACACATATCAATATGGGGGATTAGATGATGGCATATATACTGTTGGGATGTCAGTTACTCCTAATATTACCTTACACTTTGAATATATATGTAATTTAACTGAGTTGTTCAATAAATACATTGATATGTATATGATGCTAAGTTTTCTTATTGGCGAATTGTTTGAAGTATCAAAAGTGGTAGTGATAGTTGACAATTCTTCTAATTTTAGAAAAAATTATATTAAACTTTTTATTCCACAGAAAAAACGTAAAAAACAAGATCCTTATCAAGGAATATTTATTCCTTATTCATCAATTTACAGGGATGCTTCTGAAAAAAATTTCCCAATGGTTGTCTTCGATAATTATTTTAATGTAGAACATCAAGAAACTAATCAGTTATTGAAGAAATTTATAAATTACACAATGGTAGAAAGTGATGAGGAAAAATTTCTAGGATTCTATAGAATCTTAGAAAGAGCTACTTTTAAACAATCCTATCATGTGGATGAAGTAGATCTTGAAAAATTGTTGGATCGTTCAAAACGTTTTTTTTCTAAAAAATTTCCAAATTCTTCATTTAGTAAATTCAAAAGAGCAATATTAAAAGCTAATGAGAGTAAAAATAATACTGAATCTTGTATTAAACACTACATAGATAGGTTTTCTAAACCATTCATCAACGAGTTGAATCTTAAACAAATAAAAATTGATGATATATGTCAGGCGAGAAACAAAATAATTCACCGACCCTTGCATATTGAGCCGCCTGAAAAAATAAATCAATATATGAAAATAACCAAGGCCTTAACAAGCATAATTTTGATGGAGAAACTTGGTGTTCCTTGCGATGAAATACAAAAAATAGTATTTAATAATGGCTTGGCTCATATTTTTTTAACGCCGAATTCAAATATAACATACTCCTAAAATATTTAACGATACTGAGATGATCAAATTGTGTGTTGAAACTTAATATTTATTTGTTTAATGGGAATCGGCTAAAGATCAGTGTCTAGATTGCTTTCTCATAAACGAACGCTGAATAACAGGGACCAAAAGTTTAATTGAACGCTGGGAAAATAGGTAAGTTGTACATAACTTGTGGCTCTGTCAGCTTTGGTAATTTCCCTTATCTCAGTTTTTAATTAGCTGGATAAGGGAAACAAAGACGCCACTATAAGGAAAAAATGTTATCTTTTTCATTTTATTCTCAAATTAAGTGGTATTAATTTAAACGCTATTTTATTTAATTATAAATTTTAAAGTTGACTTATATGAAGTCCTTGGTGCAATTAACCAATGAAAGAGTAGAAAACCCGTTTATACGGGTTATTTAACTGTATAATTATTAATTTTTTATCCACGAGGTTTTACTAATAAGCTTTTTACTAAAATATAGTTCAGAGGTAGACAGTCGCTAATATTCTTTAAGTCATCTTCCAACTTTTTATCCGCATTAGTTGCAGCTTGATTAGTCAAAACCTCAAAGCGAGTAAATGCGATACGAGATGGTATAATTTTAACTGTTGAATTTCGCTCATTTAAAATATCATGTATTTTGTCTTTGTTTTTTTTAGTACAATTTTGGCCAAAAATTACTTCTTTAAGTATAAAATCATCATTAAATTTTCTAAAATAATGTTTTCCGTCCTTTATACATACATTTTCAAATAGTTTTTGAATAACCCTTACCTCATTTTCATATTTCCAATCTTCGAATTTTATCACTTTAAGTTGATCCATAAAATCGTTTAAAGAATTAGTAGAGGGATTTTTGGGAGGATCTATCAACTTACTTTTATATTCAACTTTTTTACATAAAGTCTTCTTAACCTCAAAACCAAGAACTATTCCTTTATGTTGATTGGCATAGTGTCCCCACATTAGTGGGTTGCGCCAATTCCTACTTAGGCAAATTAGCCCTTCTTTTTCATTAAGTTGCTTCTTCAGGTCTCGGAATTTTTTTCTGGTTTCCTTATTTCCAAGATTGACACCTAGTAATTCGAATGGGTCATTTAGCTCTAAAAAGCGAGATATTCTTATTCTGTTATTTTCTATATTACTTTTTGCATATTCTGCTGATGTAAAATAGTACAAGTTAACCATAAGTAGTTCCTAGTGAGAAAAAGTTATTAAATCGAGTAGATAACTATTTTTAAATCATATTAATTAAAAATAGGAGCAGGCAAAAACAAGTCTACTGACTGATTTTACTTGATGATAAGTTTTCAAAATTGATTTATATGAAGTCTTAGGTACGATCGACTAATGAACGAGCAGGAAACCACGAATAGTTAGCGGTCATTTTACCACAATTTTACCCCAGTTTTACCACTGATAAATTTCAGGCACAAAAAAATCAATCATAACTGATTGGTTTTCTTAGTAAAAACTGGTCGGCATGAGAGGATTTGAACCTCCGACCCCCGACACCCCATGACGGTGACTTATTTCTTTGAGAGGCTTGCAAATTTTTCATGTAATGACTTCGGATAGAGCTCGGTATAAACCTGCCATAAGATATTTAATGAACGGTGTCCTGTCACTTGAGCAACTTCTTCAATACTAAAGCCGGCCTCAAATAGTCGGCTTGCTCCTTCTCTTCTTAAATCATGGTAACGAAGATCTTCAATACCTAACTCATTTCTGACACGTTGAAAGCCTGCGGTTACAGAGCGTGAATTGTAAGGAAAGATGCGCTCGGCTATTCTTGGTTGTTGTTGTAAAATATTCCATGCTTGGCCAAGCAATGGGACAGCCATGTGATTTCCTGATTTTTTACGTGGATCTTTTCTATCACGAACGATAACAGAACGGTTTTCTTCATCAATATCTTCCCACAGAATTTTACAAATTTCTCCGATCCGCATGCAGGTTAATATTGAAAAATCCATTATATCAATAAAAGGTATTTTGCTTTCTCTATGTTCACATCTCTTTTGTAACCCATCTCTTAATTTGTTTAATTCATCTTCAATCGGGCGTCTACTGCGTCGTTTCGATTTTCCTATCAGTCCCATTTGCAACAGTAATGGTCTTGCCTCATGAGCAGGATTTGATGTGTAGTCTATCCCATAGATGGGCTTTGCTGACTTGATAACAGATGCCAAATAGCTGACATCATGACTAACTGTTGAAGGAGAGGCGCCAGTAGCATTTCTGTGTCGACAGTGATCAATAATATGGTTAGTTGATAGCTCATCAAGGGATAATTTTGCTATGTCTGAATCTAAAAGCATATTGAGTACATATCTTTTAGTACGTCCTGCCAGCCCACCAAGATTTTTGTCATTGATGTATTTAAAAATAAGTTCACCAAGAGTTAAAATTTTTATATTATTTGGATCTGGGGCACCATTTTGTTCTAATTCGAGGACTCTTTTTATTCCCCAAGTTTTTGCATGCGCCTGCTTGGTGAAAGTTCTACTTTCATTATAAATTCTGACCCCTTTTTCTTTTATAGATACCATGCAACGATATCTTAATGTTCCATCTGCTTTTGTTCTTTTATCTATAGTATAATAAGCCATTATTTAATAACTCCACCGTGACAGTATATGGGGACACTAAAAATCAGGTGTCCTATGCGGTGTCCTGATAAAGTAAAAATACACCAAAACAGCGAAAAATGCACGATAACACAACTAACCAAAAATTAACGCCAGGCAACGAATTCACGGCCTCAACAGGCTATTCTAACCATCACCGTTTTAGTGTGGCACCGATGCTTGACTGGACAGATCGCCATTGCCGCTATTTCCACCGTTTATTGACTAAAGAAGCGTTACTTTATACCGAAATGGTGACAACGGGCGCGCTTATTTATGGTAAAGGTGATTATCTGGCTTATAGTGAAGAAGAACATCCAGTTGCTTTGCAGCTGGGTGGTAACGAGCCTACGGCCTTGGCCAAATGTGCAAAAATGGCTCAGCAAAATGGTTATGATGAGGTCAATTTAAATATAGGTTGTCCTTCGGATCGTGTTCAAAATGGCCGTTTTGGTGCTTGTTTGATGCGTGAAGGCGGGTTAGTAGCGGATTGTATAAAAGCAATGCAGGATGCTGCGACGATTCCGATAACAGTAAAAACCCGCATTGGTGTTGATGATGATGATAGTTATGCTTTTTTAACCGATTTTATTGATAAAATTGTGACAGATAGTCAATGTCGTTTATTTATCATTCACGCGCGCAAAGCTTGGTTATCAGGTCTAAGTCCGAAACAAAATCGGGAAATACCGCCGTTAGACTATTTACGTGTCTATCAATTAAAAAAAGATTTTCCTCAGTTAACCATTGTGATTAATGGTGGTATTAAAAACATTGATGAGGCTAAACAACATTTACACCACCTTGATGGTGTTATGATAGGACGAGAAGCTTATCAAAATCCGGCATTATTAACGCAGGTTGATGTTGAATTTTTTGACCAAAGTAACCTAGTTATTGATCCGATTGTCGCAGTACAAGCCATGTATCCTTATATCGAACGCGAATTGAAACAGGGAACTTATTTAGGTCATATTACTCGTCATATGTTGGGCATATTTCAAGCTATTCCTGGTGCCCGCCAGTGGCGCCGTCATTTGAGTGAAAATGCCCATAAAAAAGGAGCCGATGTGACTGTGGTTAAGCAGGCACTTGAGTTTATTACTGGTAACTAATTGACTAACCCAGGTCATTTTATTTTTAAGCCAGACCTGGGAAAGCTTTAATTAAAGGGAACTGAAAGCGCGATCAAAATTAGCGAACATATAGAGTATTTGACTAATGAAAGCGGCCTTTATTTTATTTTTTTGTTCGCATTCTATTTCCCCATTTTGGCCAATTTTTTGCAAACTATTTTCCATCATTTGTACAGCCAGATTAATTAATTGCTGAAAATCAGCTAATGCATCATTGTTACCATATTGTTCCAGAAGGGTGTCAAATTTTTGCTTGGCATAATGACAAATAGTTTGAAATTCATCACTAGAAAAGCGATTTTTACTATAAACATGATTAATAAATGTATTGATCTCTGGATAGCTATTCATAACAATAAAACTCCGTTTAATTAAAAAGATTTCCTTATTAAAAAATTAATAAACTATATAATCGTTCGCAAATAAACAATCTGAAAGTACCGTTTGTTAATGGTTATGTTTAACTAATCGATCATTAGCAATGATTGCAATATTTTTCAGAAAGTTCAGATTTATTGCCAATATTTTGCTATGTTTGATTGAGGAACATTGCAACATTTTCAGATTTTCTGTAAAAGATAACAGTGAAGAATCCTTAAGGTTCAATCTCACATTAAATGATCAAATTGTCACGAAATAGCAGTAAATAGCATATACTGATGAGCGACTCTATTGATTAATGGGTAAAGAAAGTGCTATGGCGAAGAAGTATTCCGCAGAAACCGTATTTATTGGTCAGAAAGATCGTCAAATAGAGGGGCTAAAAATGCCTCCTCACTCCTTAGAAGCTGAGCAATCTGTACTTGGTGGATTAATGTTGGATAATGAGCGTTGGGATCATGTCTCAGAACGTGTAACCTACGCAGATTTTTTTAGTCGACCACACCGGACCATTTTTACTGAAATGCAACGCCTGCTTGAGCAGAGTAGACCAATTGATCTAATTACTTTATCTGAATCGCTAGAGCAGCAAGGGGAATTGGATAGTGTCGGTGGCTTTGCTTATTTAGCGGAATTAGCTAAAAATACCCCAAGTGCAGCCAATATTAACGCTTATGCCGATATAGTGCGCGAGCGTGCTGTTGTCCGTGATATGATTGCGGTGGCAAATGAGATCGCCGATGCCGGTTATGATCCTCAAGGTCGAACTAGTGAAGAGTTACTGGATTTAGCTGAATCACGTGTTTTCCAAATTGCAGAAACACGAGCCAATAAAGATGACGGTCCGAAAGGGATTGAAGAGATTCTATCAGAAACGGTGGAAAAAATTGAACAACTCTATCAGAAACCTCATGATGGTGTGACAGGCGTATCTACCGGCTACCAGGATCTGGATAGAAAAACCGCAGGATTACAAAACTCTGATCTGATTATTGTGGCTGCTCGCCCTTCAATGGGTAAAACGACTTTTGCGATGAATTTATGTGAACATGCCGCAATGACGGAAGAAAAACCTGTCTTAATTTTTAGTTTGGAAATGCCGGCTAATCAAATCATGATGCGTATGTTAGCTTCGCTGTCGCGCGTTGATCAGACGCGTATTCGTACTGGCCAACTTGATGACGAAGATTGGGCTCGTATTTCCAGTACTATGGGATTGTTGATGGAAAAGCGTAATATGTACATTGATGACTCTGCCGGATTAACCCCGACTGAAGTTCGTTCACGTGCTCGCCGTGTTTACCGTGAACATGGTGGTTTAAGTTTAATTATGATCGATTATCTCCAACTTATGCGCGTTCCTTCCTTGTCCGATAATCGTACACTTGAGATTGCCGAAATTTCCCGTTCTCTTAAATCATTGGCGAAAGAGTTACAAGTGCCAGTGATTGCATTATCACAACTTAACCGTAGCCTGGAACAACGAGCGGATAAAAAACCGGTCAATTCAGATCTGCGGGAATCTGGCTCCATTGAACAGGATGCGGATTTAATTATGTTTATTTATCGAGATGAGGTTTATAACGATAATTCAGATCTTAAAGGGGTAGCAGAAATTATTATCGGTAAGCAGCGTAATGGCCCAATTGGAACCATACGTCTGACTTTCAATGGACAATGGTCTCGTTTTGATAACTATGCCGGGCCAATCTACCACGACGAATAATCTATCTATTTAATTTAATACGGAGAGTAAAATGAAAGCGGCAACCGCTGTCATTCACCGCCGCGCTCTGCGTCACAATTTACAACGAGTCCGGGAAATTGCGGTTCATAGCCGCATAATTGCTGTCGTTAAAGCCAATGCTTATGGGCATGGTTTATTAGAAACAGCGCACACAGTTAAAGATTTAGCTGATAGTTTTGGGGTTGCTCGTATTAGCGAAGCAATAGCATTACGTGAAAATGGGATTAGTAACCCCATTTTATTATTAGAAGGTTTTTTTGATCTAGCTGAATTACCTATTATCACTAAGCATGGAATTGATATTGTTGTACAGAGTATTGAACAACTTGAAACTTTAGAACAGATTAAATTAGAAAAACCGATAAAAGTTTGGATGAAACTTGATACCGGTATGCACCGTTTGGGGTTTAGACCTGAAGAGGCGGCAATATTTTATGCTCGCTTGATGGCATGCCAAAATATCCAAAAGCCGATTAATATCATGAGTCATTTTAGCCGTGCAGATGAACCAGGGCTACCGGCTGCTACCAATCAGCAATTGGCTTGTTTTAATGCTTTTATAAAAGATAAACCCGGTGAAAAATCGATCGCGGCATCGGCCGGTATTTTATTGTGGCAAGCATCCTATTTTGATTGGGTGCGCCCTGGCATTATGATGTATGGTGCTTCACCACAAGAAGGTAAACAAGGCAAAGATTTTGGTCTTCTACCAGTGATGACACTCAAATCTAATTTAATTGCTATTCGTCAACATAAAGCTGGAGAGCCGGTTGGTTATGGTGGAGTTTGGGTTAGTGAGCAGGATACCAATCTTGGTGTAGTGGCGATTGGTTATGGTGATGGTTATCCGCGTAATGCGCCATCAGGCACACCAGTACTAATAAATGGGCGCAAAGTGCCGATAGTTGGTAGAGTCTCTATGGATATGATCTCAGTAGATTTAGGGATTGGAAGCAGTGATAAGGTCGGCGATGAAGCAATTATATGGGGAGATCTATTGCCTGTTGAAGAAGTAGCGGCATATACTGGCGTCAGTGATTATGAGTTACTGACCAAGCTGACCTCGCGGGTAGCAATGGAATACCTGGACGAATAAATTTGTGGTAGGTGATTTAATAAAAAAATGGCTGCGCTGATAGTGGGGAGAATTTTAAGTGTTTCAGAATGTTGATGCCTTTGCAGGCGATCCTATCCTATCATTGATGGATGAATTTAATAAAGATCCCCGTGAAAATAAAATTAACCTTAGCATTGGTCTTTATTATGACGGCAAAGGGTATACTCCCCAACTTGGAACTGTTGGTAAAGCCAAGACAGAGCTTAATCAAGTACCTGCTATAGCCTCTCTCTATTTGCCGATGGAAGGATTACATAACTATCGGTTAGCGATTCAAAAGCTACTTTTTGGGGCAGATAATCCACTAATAAATGAGCAACGAATTGCAACAGTACAGACTATTGGTGGCTCAGGAGCTTTAAAGCTGGGAGCCGATTTTTTACATCGTTATTTTCCTGATTCAGAGGTATGGTGTAGTGATCCGACATGGGAAAATCATGCTTCTATCTTTATGGGATCTGGTATTAACGTCCATTATTACCCCTATTTTGATGCCAAGACCAAAGGGGTAAAATTTGCTGAAATGCTGGCGACATTCAAACAGCTGCCAGCAAAAAGTATCATCTTAATGCATCCATGTTGTCATAATCCGACTGGCTCGGATTTAACGCCGCAACAGTGGGATCAAATAACCGAAGTGGCAAAAGCGCGCGGTCTTATTCCTTTTCTTGATATGGCTTATCAAGGATTTGCTAAAAGTATGGATGAGGACGTTTATGCTATTCGCACTATGGCTCAGGCTGGATTACCAGTATTTGTCAGTAATTCATTTTCCAAAATTTTTGGTTTATATGGTGATCGGGTTGGCGGTCTATCCATTGTTTGTCAAAATCAACAAGAGTGTGAACGGGTATTTGGCCAACTAAAGGCGGGTGTACGTCGTCTCTATTCGAGCCCACCTTCAAATGGTGCTAAAATTGTTGAACATGTGCTAACCAATGATACATTACGCACTGAATGGTTAAGTGAGGTAGAATCGATGCGCCAGCGCATCTTTGCCATGCGTACAATGCTAGTTAGCAATTTGAAAAATGTGTTACCTGAGAAAAATTTTGATCACCTACTTAAGCAGCATGGGATGTTTAGTTACACCGGCTTTAGCCCAGAACAGGTTGCGCGTTTACGTGAAGAGTTCGCGATATATTTAGTTAGCACAGGGCGTATTTGCATGGCGGGTGTTAATCAAGATAATGTTCAGCGTATTGCTCAGGCTTTTGCCGCAGTGAATCGTTAACTGAGTTTAATTACCATCAATGATTTTATTAAAGCCAGTGATGATTTAATCACTGGCTTTTATTTATTAAACATAAAATTATAGAAATCATATTTAATTCTAGGAATAAAAACAAAATAGCATTAATTAAATTTAACATATTGAATTATAAATAAAAATAATGATCATTATTGGAATAACTAATTAAATTTTTGATTATTATATATTGCCTATTAAATTTTTCTTATCTATTTTGAGACGTTAATTTTCACCCTCATATTTATGTAAAAATAGAATATAGGTAATGCAATGAAAAATAAAATTATTCGTTATAGCACCAAAATAGTTTATCTTATTGCCTGTTATCTTCTGCTGCCGGTTTTTGGTTCCGCTATCCAACCGGCGAATGACAAAACTCAGCTAACGGTTGAAAATCAAATTCCTATCATCAATATAGCGGCACCTAATCAGGCGGGTATTTCTTATAATCGCTATCAGCAATTCAATATACCGCCGCAAGGTGCAGTCTTGAATAATGCGATCCGACCTGCCAATAGTCAACTAGTCGGCCAACTGGCTAAAAATGACCAGCTGGCTGAACGAGCGGCAAGGTTGATCATTAATGTGGTAACCGGGTCATCCTCTTCACAGCTTAATGGCAAATTAGAAATCGCAGGTAGGAAAGCGGATGTGATTATTGCCAATCCTAATGGCATCAGCTGTGATGGTTGTCATTTCAGCAATATTGGTGGATTGACCTTAACAACGGGCCAGCCGGCACTGAATCAACGAGGCGAATTTGCCCATCTTAGGGTGAAAAAAGGTGATATTAGCATCCTTAATAAAGGACTCTATAGTGGTAGTCAAGATTATGCTGAGCTGATCAGCCGTACTGTTACTATCAATGCCAGTATTCTAGGCAAAACTATTAGCTTATTGCCAGGTACTAATGCGATTAATTACCAGACTGGAACGGTTTCTCAAATAACGAGTCCGGACCTAAAACCCCAATTTGCTGTTAATATTACAGAACCGGGTGGGATCTATGCTAATCGAGTTAAAATAATTGCTACCGAATCAGACGGTGAGGTTAAGCTGGACAATATTAAAACCAGTGAAAGAGATTTATTTGTTTCTGCTAAAGGCAAACTGACGCTGGGTCATATTACCACTAAAGGGCTTTTAACTGCCAAAGCGCCAGCCGTTATAATTCCTGCAACCAGTGAAATTTTGTCTAAGCAAGATCTACTAGTTGAGAGCGATAGCTTGATTAATCAAGGTAAAATTACGGCTCAACAAAATATGCGTCTATTCAGTAATATCATCCGCAATCAAGGTGAAAGTGCTAAAATTGAAGCCTATAACAATCTTTGGCTGCAAAAAAATGCCCAAGGTGAGCCAAGTGAAAAGATTGAAAGTAACGCGGCGGCTATCTCAACGCATACCGGTAATTTGGTCCTAAAAGCCAAACAAGTGATTAACTAAAGCAATAGCGCTAACATCGCGGTGCAATTAATAACGCCGGATAAGTAATAATGTTAAAGTATATGTTGTCAGAACAAATGGCGCTGCATCACTATTCGTGTCGGCAAAAATATAAAATTTAATTTTCAGATCAAATGAAAACAGCGCTGGTTTGGTGCAATCGCTCCAGTGCTAATGTAATTTGTTTAACCGGAAAAAACGGCTTACATATTAGCTTTCTGACTAGTAGTTTGTCGCATTTCTGCCGGTAATAATCTCTATATTAAATACCCAATGGGCGCAAACACGTGAACAATTTATGCCTCGCTGCTAGATTCAGTACAGCTGGCGCTAAAAGGTAAGGAAGTTGTTGATAGTTTAGCTGCCAGAAGAGTTGCTAGGATTTCTACCCTAGGAATTAAAAGTAACAGACCGCCATATCAAGCTAATTAAGGCGCTTGGTGATAAGAGAGTGTGCTTTAGACAAGAAGATTTTGCTAACCAATTAATATATAGTAACAAGATGCAGTGCTAAGTAAAGCAACCCGCTCAACCAGTAATAAGTTGGTGGGCTGCTGGCTAAAATTAGTTTTTTGCAGGTTAAATGATAATATCCTTTGCCGAATCAACGGTGCCGATGATGTCGATTTGAAATTCTGCTTGTCCGTCGCCATCATGATCAAGCATTAATTTGGTTAGATTTTCTTGTTTGTCATAATTAATTATCATTTCATTTTTTTGCTTGGTAAATTTATCTACTTGGTGAATCATAATGTCATAATTATTAATTTTCTTTAAAGAAGAGATATCTATTTTATCGATACCTGTTTCAAAATCAGTTATTTTATCTGGTGATGCGGATAGAGAATCATTGACTGATAAAAAGTGAAAAGTATCATTTCCTCTATCTCCTTTTAATGGATGAACATTAATATCGCCAGCTAGTGTATCGCGTCCTAAGCCACCTGATATTCTATCATTGCCTGCATCACCACATATTATATCGTCTCCAGAACCGCCTAATAGGGTATCATTTCCGAAACCGCCTGATATTTCATCGTTTCCAGAGTCTCCTGACATGATATCATTTCCAGCATTACCATACATTTTATCGGCTTCAGAACCGCCTAATATTATATCATTTCCAGCATTACCTGATATCACATCATAACCGGAGCCACCTGATATTATATCGTTTCCAGGACCACCTAATATAGTATCGTTTCCAGAGCCGCCTGCTATGGTATCATTTCCTGAATCACCTACTAGATTATCATCTCCGGCATCACCTAATATGGTATCATCTCCTGCATTACCTGAGAGAATATCATCTCCAGCATCACCTATGAGGGTATCATTCCCGGCATTACCTGTTATGGTATCATCTCCAGCATCGCCTATTATAGTGTCATTGCCCGCATTACCTGTTAAGTCATCATCTCCAGCATCACCTAATATGGTATCGTCTCCGGCATTACCTGATATGATATCATCTCCGTTATTACCAGATATTATATCATTGCCTGCCCCACCTGAGATGACATCATTTCCTTGATAACCGCTTAATATGTCATCATTATTAGTACCGTTTATTTTTAATCTTAGCACCATTATGGATCTCCTTTTTTAACATTAAGTTAACATTAACACCGTTGGATTTTTTGGCATTAAATCCAATATTTAAATGGATTAACTGTAGTTTATGATTAGAAATCCAGTAGCAAGACCCGTTCTATTTTATGATTTATTTCACAATTTTTTAACAAATAAGAATTGTGATTTTGTCATTACGAACGTAATTTATTCTGAGCTGATACCAACTTAATTTTTCTTAAGGCCATTAGACGAAAAGATTATTTAAACAGATCCGTCCTCATCAGTCCAAGAGCCTCGATTTACATCCAAATTTTGTAGTTCAATCATTGTTGATGATTGACTATTTTCATTTATGGTGTTTAGTTGTTTTTCTATTAATCCAGAAATGTGTTCTTCTATTGCAGCTAAAGGCACATCGACTCCCTTTAGCTCTGTAATACTGGCATTGATCACTTTTATAGATTGAGAAATTGAGTGATTAATATTGGCTGCTTTTGCTAGTTTGTAGCGAGATTGATAGCCGTCGTGAATCGCTTTCTGCAGTTTATCTCGTTTAATCTTTCCAACCACCGAACCAATAGCAAGAACAACCCCGATAGTAGCTCCTCCAGATGCTGCCATAGAAGCGATTTCGAAGGAGGCAGGTAAACCAACTAACTCAACAAGTGCTGCTGCGCCGATTTCTCCTGTAGAGACTAAGTAACTTGTTGCACCGACAGTTATTGACTCTGATACAATGTTCGCGGTAATAATAGGGGCGATCATAGTTGGTATTTCAAAATTTAATGTATTAAAGGAGAATTTCTCAAATTTAATTTTTTCATCATTTATTTCTTTCTCGTACATTCCCTTAAGATAATTATTCAACTCGATAACATTGTCTTCGATCGCCTTAATCGATAGCGCATTTTTACTGGCATAGGTTTGGCAATCTACTGCTATTTCATGCGCTCTGGCTTCTCTAACCGGGTTATCTGGGAAATAGGTATCGCCAGTAAATAACCCGGGAAGATATTTTGTATAGACACTGGTAAAGCCATCAGCAAAATCACTCCAAAAGCTCATTTTCGCCTCATTCAATTAATTAGTTTTAATTTCAAAACGCCAATGATTGCCATTATGTTGGCAATAGCAGCTTAAGCCTTAGCAAAATTACATTGTGATCACCTTTTGGTTTTTGTTAAGGCAATAAGTGTTATAAGCAACTGAGCATTTGTCTCAGTCGATAAAATGGCGTGACTAGATTTGTTATTCGATAAGATCTATTCAATACTGATTAAGCAACCATTAATCCTCGTCGGTCCAAGAACCTCTGGATTTGTCAAGAGCAGCCAGGGTGGTATTGGTCAAAGAATCGATATTATCGAGTTCAACCTGGTTTCGTTTTATTGAATTGTCAATGATTTTGTCTATCTGCTCTTTAGATACATCAGGCCCTAAGGCGTCTAAGACGACTGAAACTGACGTGGTGACAACATTCAGTTTACTGATAACAATTTCATTCGTCAGTTCAGCTTTTTTTAATTTGAACCTGGGGTCAACCGACTCTTTAATTTTGTCTTGCAAATTTTTCCGTTGCACTGCCCCAGTGACTGAATCAATAATGCCTTGAACTAGAACCGCCGCTGCGATCCCACCGAATACAGTGCCCACTCTAAACCACTTTGGTAGACCTACTAATTTAATAAAGGCAGCTTCACCAATGCGACCTTGTTGCAGAAGATATGATTTAGCTGCCAGAGATAAGGCTTTGTTAGCGATGCCATAGGTAAGCATCGGCGTAATGACGTCAGCAACACTAATTAAAATTTTATGTGTTTTTGACTCTGCAACAAAATCGATATCATGAAATTTTACTGGTGTTCCAACAACCTTGTATGCTTTGCGTATCGCTTCATTTGCGTTATTTATTGCTATTTCGTATTTGGTATGTTGTTGTGAAATATTACCGACTGCCGTGGAATTGTCGGCGACAAGTTCTGTCAGTCTTACCGCTCTTTTTTCATTATCGGGGTAAAAAAGATTATCAAACATAATTGATAGCTCTCGTAAATTTTATTTATGTTAAAATATTTATTGGGTTAATTAACCCAGTGCATTGATTTTTATATAATTTTTAGAAAGTAAACGCTAACAAACACGATTGTTTTATTTACTAATAAATACTATTGCCGCTCAAAAACAGTTGTAATTTAAGTCACCAATCAAAGTATTTTACATTTACCCTTTACTGATAAAGAGCTGGGTATGTTAAGCATGTAAATTACCCTTAAATAACTATTTGCAACTGTTTTCACCATTTTCACGATCTGTGTAAGGAGGAAGGTGGTATAAGAAGCAAAAGCTGACATTTTCTTCCTTAATAATTAATGAACTAATAGTATAGAACTGATTGAGAAAAAAATAACAAATAATTAACATTCTTGCAGCATGAGCGCTATGAGCCAAAAAATCGGCACGTTACACGTTACTGTGCATTGCTGTTTTAATATCAGCTATTAATTGATTTAGTAGTTTTAATTTATTAAATTTTTCATCACCATCCGTGGCGTCAAATTTTTGCGATAGCCTTTGGTTTACAAAATAGTTGTCATACTGATGAACTTAACTATCAATATTCTATTCTGCCTTATCAGTCGGTAGATGGCCTATCGAAGCTTTTAGTAGCGTTATTTTGCTTGTTTACTAGTGGCACAGGAAATTACGCTGTCATCATTTAAATCACAACTATGAACAGCAGTAATGGTGGCAAATTCATCCATTATTTCGATCGGGTAGGTTGGACCAGCTTCACGATAGGCTTCCATTTCATCTAGATGGTCATTTTGAAAACAGGCGGTTTTTTCTGGTTCATCCATAACCCAGCGCGGAAAGAAAGCGGTACAGTGCAACAATTGGATCCGAAGATTTAAAATTACACTAATACTTGTGCCGGTTGGTTCCGTCCAGGATGCTTTATATATGTTCAGTCCGATCTGTACAATATAGGCAGATTGATCTTTTACACATCGGTTACTGGCGGAACCACTACAGACCCGATAATCCACGGTGTTGTCGTTTTTTATGTAAATTTCATGCTGCCAACCGTTTTCATAAGTATATACGAGGTGTTTGCCAACCAAATTAGTTAAATCATGCTTTTCAAAGTTGTTCATTTTTCACTCTCTTTTTGTGGGTGTTAACTATCGTATTTATTAATTTTTTAAACCGATAACGCAATCACTCAATAATGTAATTTTTGTGTTAATACAATCTAGTAGCCGGTTAATTAATTATAAAGTAATACTGTAATGATAAGCTGTTTACTAAAATTGAGTTGAAAAGCGTTGTTTATCTTTGACACTTAAAACTCGATAAAAAATAAGATAAATAAAAATGATGAACTTCATATTATCCGTGCTGATAAATGCGTTCTTGTTGTTAATTTTGTGTTAATAATAGAATAGATAAAAAAATTTGTGTTTATGCAGGCAATCAAAAATGATATTCAAACAGATTAAGAGCATGGAAGGGGTCGGGCTGGTATTAGCACAACAAAGCGTTTCTTATTATAGCTAATATTCCGTTCTGATTGTTATTGGTAACAATATTGTTGCGCAATATTGCTCCCGGCAGTAGAGCCGGGCGCTTATTCAATTTCTATAACGGAAATTATTCCTTATTAATAACCACGTTTTAGGATCGGTTTTAAAAACTGACCGGTATGTGATTGCTTACATTTTACAATCTGCTCGGGTGTACCGGCGAATAAGATCTCACCACCACCACTACCGCCTTCTGGACCCAAATCAACAATCCAGTCAGCTGTTTTAATTACGTCTAAATTGTGTTCAATGATCACAATAGTATTGCCCTGATCACGGAGTTGATGTAATACATGCAATAGTTGTTGAATATCAGCAAAATGTAAACCGGTGGTCGGTTCATCCAAAATATAGAGCGTTTGGCCAGTACCGCGCTTAGAAAGTTCGCGCGATAACTTAACCCGTTGTGCTTCACCACCGGATAAGGTGGTTGCCGATTGACCTAAACGGATATAGGAAAGTCCAACGTCGATCAGTGTTTGCAATTTTCGCGCTAGCGCCGGGACAGCGGAAAAATATTCACGTGCTTCCTCAATGGTCATTTCTAACACTTCGTGAATATTTTTGCCTTTATATTTGATCTCTAACGTTTCACGATTATAGCGTTTGCCCTTGCAATGATCACAGGGAACATAGACATCGGGCAGAAAATGCATTTCAACTTTGATCACGCCATCCCCCTGGCAAGCCTCGCAGCGACCACCCTTGACATTAAAACTAAACCGTCCAGGGGTATAACCTCGCGCCCGAGATTCAGGTACGCCAGCAAATAATTCCCGTACCGGTGTAAATACGCCAGTATAGGTGGCTGGATTTGAGCGGGGGGTTCGGCCGATTGGACTTTGGTCAATATCAATCACTTTATCGAAAAATTGTAATCCTTCAATATCGGTATAAGGCGCTGGGGTGGCATTGGTAGCTTTATTTAATTGCCGCTGGGCGATAGGAAACAAGGTATCATTGATCAAGGTTGATTTTCCTGAGCCGGAAACGCCAGTAATACAGGTAAATAAGCCAACAGGTAGTTCCAGGGTAACATTTTTTAGATTATTACCTTGGGCACCAATCAGCTTTAGGGTTTTTTCTGCATCGAGAGGTACACGTTTAGGCGGAATAGCGATTTTACGTTCACCGCTAAGATACTTACCGGTTAATGAATCTGGATTGCTAATAATATCGTCCAGGCTGCCTTGAGCAACAATGCGTCCTCCATGTATACCTGCTCCCGGGCCGATATCAATAATATGATCGGCGGCACGGATCGCATCTTCATCATGTTCGACCACAATAACCGTATTGCCTAAATTTCGTAAATGCAGCAAGGTCTGTAACAGCCGGTCATTATCTCGTTGATGTAAACCAATCGAAGGCTCGTCTAATACATACATGACACCAACTAAACCGGCACCGATTTGACTTGCCAATCGAATACGTTGCGCTTCGCCACCAGATAAGGTCTCAGCTGAGCGAGAGAGAGACAGGTAATTTAACCCTACATTGACCAAGAATTTTAATCGATCGTTAATTTCTTTCAGAATCTTTTCCGCAATTTGTGCACGTTGCCCACCGAGCTGCAATGTTTGGAAAAATGCCATCGCATGGCCAATACTAAAATCTGAAATTTCAGGCAGGGTGGTATTTTCAATAAACACGTAACGGGCTTCTTGCCGTAAGCGGGTGCCATGACAGGCAATACATGGCCGATTATTGATATATTTTGCCAGTTCCTCGCGCACCGCCATTGATTCGGTTTCTTTATAACGGCGCTCCATATTATGGATCACTCCCTCAAAGGGATGGCACCTTACGGTAACATCGCCGCGATCATTTTGATATTTAAATTCAATTGCTTCTTTGCCGGAGCCATATAAAATCACTTGCTTGATCGCCGGATCTAGCGAACTAAACGTGGCTTCGACATCAAATTTATAGTGTTTAGCTAACGACTGTAGCATCTGGAAGTAATAAAAATTACGTCGATCCCAACCGCGTATTGCCCCGCCAGCTAAAGAAATTTCCTCGTTTTGGATCACGCGTTCCGGGTCGAAAAATTGTTGTACACCGAGTCCATCACAAGAGCTACAAGCCCCTGCCGGATTATTAAAGGAAAACAGGCGCGGCTCTAATTCACTCATGCTATAACCGCAGATCGGGCAAGCAAAATTAGCGGAGAAAACGAGTTCAGCTGCTTGGCTGTCATCCATATCAGCGATAACCGCAGTACCGCCTGATAACTCAAGCGTAGTTTCAAACGACTCTGCCAGCCTTTGCGCCAGCTCGGCACGCACTTTAAAACGGTCAACGACCACTTCAATAGTATGCTTTTTATGGAGTTCTAATTTAGGCGGATCGGAAAGATCGCAAACTTCGCCATCAATGCGAGCGCGAATATAACCTTGTGCGGCCAGATTATCCAATAGCTTAATATGTTCACCTTTACGCTCTTTAACTACCGGTGCCAGCAACATTAACCGCTTGCCTTCCGGCAGCGCCAGGACGTTATCAACCATCTGGCTAACTGTCTGCGCCGCTAACGGCGTATCGTGATCAGGACAGCGCGGTTCACCAACCCGGGCAAACAATAACCGCAAATAATCGTGGATTTCAGTGATTGTTCCTACCGTTGAACGTGGGTTGTGAGAGGTGGATTTCTGCTCAATCGAAATGGCCGGTGATAGCCCTTCAATATGATCAACATCCGGTTTTTCCATTAAGGATAAAAACTGCCGGGCATAGGCAGACAGTGATTCAACATAGCGGCGCTGACCTTCTGCATACAGGGTATCAAATGCCAGGGAAGATTTGCCTGAGCCTGATAACCCAGTAATAACAATTAATTTATCGCGAGGAATAATTAAATTGATATTTTTTAAATTATGGGTGCGCGCACCTCTGACTTCAATGTTATCCATATACCACATCCCGGATGAGAACACATTCAAACAGTAAATAAAACGTTTTATTATTACACAATTCTGGCTGAATGAATATACAGTACAGTATAGGCTGTCATATTCTGCAATTTAATCGCCAAACTTAAAAAAATTTAGCAATATTGCAGTATAATTTTCTAAGACGTTTCGCAAACCGTAATCACAACGGTTTGGTTTCCATATTCAATAGCGTGTTCGCATGTTAAACTAGCGACATTTGAATTTAGGCAAAAATATTAATACATCAGGAGTATCGAATGGCCAGCAGAGGCGTTAACAAAGTCATACTTATCGGCAACTTGGGACAAGATCCTGAAATTCGTTATATGCCAAATGGTGGTGCGGTTGCGAATCTTACGCTGGCAACCTCTGAAAGTTGGCGTGATAAGCAAAGTGGCGAAATGCGGGAAAAAACAGAATGGCACCGTGTTGTGATCTTTGGCAAGCTGGCGGAAGTGGCAGGTGAATATTTACGTAAAGGTTCACAAGTTTATATTGAAGGCTCACTACAAACCCGTAAATGGCAAGATCAAAATGGCCAGGATCGCTACTCTACCGAAGTGGTGGTGAATATTGGTGGAACCATGCAAATGTTAGGCGCGCGTGGTGGCTCACAAGAGGGTATGTCACAAAATAATCCAGCCAGTGGCTGGGGACAACCACAACAGCCACAACAAACTCAGCAGTTTAGTGGTAACGCACCAGCATCAGCGCCAGCCGCCCATTCTGGTAAAACCGCTCCCGCGACACCGGCTGAACCACCAATGGATTTTGATGATGATATTCCGTTTTGAGGGATATCATATAATTTAATGTAAATTATATTTCTTTAAGCCCCGTTATTCGGGGTTTTTGTTTAGCGCTGCAAAGTTTTTTGTGGATTTTTTTTTTACTAGCCTGGTTTGTCAAACGTAGAAAATGAAGGCTCAAGATGAGCAAATTAGTGACTATGCATATTGTTAGTGAGACAAAGGGAAGCTAAAGCTTTTTATCGATGGTTTTTTGATGCCTGTTGTTTTACTTTACTTATATAATACTCCTCAAATTCGTAAGGCGCCCTAAATCTATAGCAACCATTCAGTGTTATAGTTACTTTGATGAAAGTTTTTTATTCTTGATTTACTAATGTTCTAGTAGAAATATAATGGGATAAAAGGTGAGTCACTACCGTTAAGTGTGAAGTTAAAAGAATTAAAAGCCTCGCTTTTGCGAGGCTTTTTGCCATTCAAGTTTGTAATAAAACTCGTTAATCTATCGAAAGCCTGTGAGTTAATAGATGCATTTTTGAAAATACCATAGACTGTAATGTAAAGTATTTTCTTGAAAGCACTAGTAGCCGCGGGCTTTTTTTTAAAGAAAGGTGAGATGGTTATTAATCGTTACAGGTATGAAACGTAGTGATTACCTTCAATATCTACTTATGCCAACCCAATATACAAAAATTAGATTTTAAAAGGCTATCTTGTGAGAATTGAAGAACAATACAGAAAAACAGGCTACTTCTGGTTGCCGGAAAAAGAAGATAAGAAAATACCAGGGCTACTCTCAATCAGTGATAGTGGATGCATTGACTTAGAAATTGTGGGTCTTTTCGATGAGAGTATAGATGCGTTAAAAAGAAATGATGATATAGATAGAATAATAGGTCATGTTGAAAATGATGGTCTGGTAACCCTTGATAACTGTTTTTATATCAAAAAAAGTTTCCCACCTGGAGGTATTTCAAAATCAAAGATTTATGCCCATAGAGCCTTAATTGGGGCAGCATGGGGGCAAGATGAGCCTGTCAGTTTTAATACCTTTTCTTTTGCAGTGGATTGCCTGGATGAGTGGATTGGGATCAGTGGAATAAGTGTAGATTACGATAGGAAAAGGCAAACAGCAAAGGTTAGTTATAATCCACCTGAAAAAATAGGCTTTACTCTGGATAATGGAATGAAGCTTGAAATTTGTTTTTCATATAAGCTTCCAAGTTGTCCAAGTCTAAAAGAAGCAAAGATCACTCAGAAAGCTTATTTTAAGCTTGAATCGGGAGAATTGTGTGATCTGAACGACTTCACCACGATTGCTTTTAAAATTACCCATCTTATGTGTTTTGCCATGGATGCCATTGTTGCTATAAAAAACGTTTCAGCAACGTCATCCGAAATACAGCGTGACCTCGGAGATGGTACACAATACTCAGTTCCAATCAAAATCTATTATCAAAGTATTCCATTTTCTGAAAAAGTACCCAAACGAACTTGGCATCAAGATATGATATTTAGTTATGCTGCTATTAAACATAATGCTCAGCAAGTGTTCAACAGTTGGATAAGTGCTTATGAATATTTAGCCCCTGCATTTGGTTTATATTTCTCAACTAAAATAGGCGCTCAAAAATATCTTGATGGTAAGTTTTTAGCCTTAGCACAAGGGCTGGAAGTCCACCATAGAAGAACTAACGATGAAAAATTAATGGAACCAGAGGTTTTTCAATCACTGGTATCTACCGTTCTTGCAGCATGCCCAGATGCTCATATTGACTGGCTAAAAGGCAGATTAATGCATGGAAATGAAATTAATCTGGCTAAACGGTTAAAAAGACTAATTGAGCCGTTTAAAGAGTATCTTGGAACTAGTAATGAAAGAAGTAAGTTTATAAGAAAAGTTGTAGATATCAGGCATTATTTAACGCATTACAATCAAAACTTAGAAGATGAATTTGTTAAGGGCCGAGAGCTATGGACTCTCTGTTTAAAAATGGAGGTTATATTCAATTTGCATTTTTTGAATATTGTTGGTTTCACGGCTGAAGAAATTAAAACAGTCGTTGAAAATTGTCAACCATTAAAACGAAAACTACAAAAAACCTAAGCTAGTTAAAGTAGTTAGATGCAATAGTAATGCGTCGGTGTTTAAGTTGTTACTTTTAGCGGCAGTCAGTTTATGCTGTACTTTATTACAGCAAACTGTCAAATTAAGTAACAACTAATCCATCTAAACTCAATTTAACAGCAAAGCCTATTTCCTTGCTTATTAATACCTTGTGAGGCTTATATCTATATACCAATTATCCTATTAACCCCTACTTAATTGGTATCAATATCTTCTTGATCATATAGATAAATGACTCTAAACGATTGGCCAAATCAAACTCTGGCTCCATAAGATCACGTCCGATTGCGCCGTCAGCGATGGTCATTAACCAGGAAGCAGTATTTTCAATCGATAATTTTGGATCAATTTCGCCATTACTGACGCCATGCTTTAGGACATCAACCAGTTGTTGTCTGACAATTTTTTCATTTTCAATAAAAGTGCTGTTAATTACCGGGTTTCTACTGGCTTCGGCAATAATTTCCAGACTTAAGCGAGCATAGGTTGGCTCATTATAAAGTTGTAATAGCCTGGTCATCATAGTAATAACAGTTTCAATGGCCGAACTATTGGCCTGTTCTATCTGTAGTAGCGTGGCAAAATCGGCCTGATCTTGTAAAGCAATGGCTTCAATAATGGAATTTTTAGTTGGATAGTAATGGAATAAATTTCCGGGACTCATGCCAGCGGCTTTACATATTTCCGCCGTTGAAGTGGCATGAAACCCTTTTTCAACAAAACAGTGAATAGCGGCGGTAATGATCTGTTTTTTCTTAGCGCGTTGTTTTTCCGTTTGGTCAGCCATATTGATCTCCAAAACAGTAGACAATAATTTTTAGACCGATTACTCTATCTACTTTTAAGCCAGAAATAAAGGGCTTTTCGCTGATTAATCTTAAACAACAGTGAATTTTAGCTATTTGCTTGCTTGTTAAATTATTTTAGTAGGATAGGTGAAAATGTATTACTTTCCGCACGAATCGCAGGCACATACTTGCACCTGGATGTCATTTGGTATGTCTGCAACCATTTGGCCAAAACACTTAATTACCAGCCTACAGCAGAATTTAGCGGATATTGCCTTAGCGATTGCACAATTTGAACCGGTTAATTTATTGGTCACGCCTGAAAATTCTCCCGTTGCTTGGAATTTACTCGGCAGTGCGGTGAATTATATTGAAGTGCCTCTTAATGATATTTGGATCAGGGATAGCGGTGCTAATTTTGTGTTGGATAAAAGCTCAGGGCAATTGGTGGCTATTGATTTTAATTTTAATGGTTGGGGCAACAAACAGCGGCATAATTTTGATCGTCATGTAGCCAAAATTATGGCGGACTACACAAAAAGCCAACTAATTAAAGCAAATATTAACATTGAAGGTGGCAGTATTGAAGTTAATGGTTCGGGAGTCGGGATATTTACCGAAAGCTCGATCTTAAATAGAGCTCGTAATCCTAATTACACACGCCAGAACATAGAAGAAAAGTTAAAAACCTATTTAGGATTGACGGACATTATTTGGCTAAAAGGTATTAAAGGTTATGATATTACCGATGGCCATATCGATTTTTATGCTCGTTTTATTGATGATAACGGTATTATTATTAGTTTGGAAAACGATACCTATTCTTTTGATTATCGAGTTACCAGAGAGCATCAAAACAGCTTAATAGCGATGAATAAAATTAAAGATATAACTATATTAAATACGCCGCAAAATGTCAGAGTTAACCGTCAGCGTTATCCTGAATTTGCTGCCAGTTATGTTAACTATTATCTCTGTCAACAGGCAGTGATAATACCAGAATTTGGTGATCAAAAGGCAGATAAAGTCGCTGTAGAAATATTAACGGACTGTTTTCCCAACCGTAAAATTGTCACTGTTAATATTGATACCATCGCTATCGGCGGGGGTGGTATTCATTGTGTGACTCAACAACAACCGAAAACCGCTATGTGATCCATAGCGGTTCTCCATCATAACCATTACTGGCGTAGTTAACGCTCGATCTTCTTATACAGCACCAAATTCTCTTCTGTTTCATCGGGACGGTGGCCGATCCAGAATATTTCCATACCTGGTGGCGGTTCTCTAACCTCTTTGGAAAGATCGAGCATCCAACGGCAATTAGGCGGAGTTTCGTAGTAATATTGTGATTGATGTAAAATTCCGGTGTAGTAGTAAAGCATTGGCGCTTCGGATTCACCCACTTCATGGGAGACCATACAGTCGGTAGGGAGATATTCGCTGGCAATATGCTGTTTTAGATCGGCAAACACATTTTGATAACCTTTTGCATAATCTATCCAGCCAATAAAGAGTGAAAAGACTAATCCCCAGATAATAGTCAATCCTAAACACCATATTTGAGCCGCTTTTAAAGCCAGTTGGTTGGCTAAGAAACGTTTTTTAAATAGCCAGATTAACGTGATAGCTAACGCAAATAAAAAGGCTAACCAAGAAAAGTGAGGCTGATAGCCGCTTGGCAACCATTGACGAAAGATTGCTAGTAATTGGTGGTGTTCAGCGGATAAAGATAACCCATAGCCAATCCATATTAACGGGATAAGTAGGGAAAACAAAATTAGACTAAAGTAATAACCAATTTTATATATTAGTGAGGGTAATAGACAAAAACAGTGAGTCGCCAATAATGCCATCGGTGCAATAAAAGGTAATAAATATAATGCGCGACCAGAGGCTGAAATTTGTAATAAAATAACGCCTAATAATACAAAGCAAGTCGGTAAAAAAAACCTATTGTCCGTAAGATTTTTTATTGGTTGTTTTAAGATAAAAATAAAAGCTAAGATGCCTGATGGTAGGGCAAAAAGAAGTATTGCTTCAGGAATACGGAAGACTTTTGCTTTCGCGCCTAAATATTCAACTGAAAAACCCAAAAAACGGCCAATATTATTATCCCAAAACCAAACTTTAAACAGTTCAGGGTTATCACGAAAAAGCAAAATTGGCCAGGGTAAAATTAAACATAAAGATAGTAGCCCAGCAATAATTGCCAGAGAGTAATAGCGTTTATTGCGACAAGTTTTTAAACAAATCGGCGCTAGAATTAAACAGATCCAAATTAAGCAGGGAACAAAAACGCCCTTTGATAGCATAGTAATGACAGTACCGGCCGTTAACCAAAGGGTGGAAAAGAGACTGTTTTCCTGCTTAATGAGACCTAATAAGCCATATAAACCAATAATAGTGCCAGCGATCAATGCGGTATCGGTAAACATATCGTGGCTATGGCGTAATATACCCGGCGCTGATGCGAATAGCGCTAGTGCTATCCAGATGCGATGATCAGAAAAGCTGTCCGCAGAGAAGAAACGACGGGCTAAAAAAACAAAAAAGGATAAACTCAAGGCAGAAAAAAATACCGTGGCAGTTCTGGCTGCATCATGCATCGGTAACCAAGCGGAAAAAAGATGGACACCAATGGTTGCAACCCAATAATAGAGCGGGGGTTTTTCCATGAACGGTTGGCCAGCATTTGTTGGGATCAGCCAATTACCTGTTTCATACATGGTTTGTATAATACCAAAACTATAATTTTCATCTTGCTTCCAGGGATTGTGTCCAAAGATACCTGGCAGCAGGTAAATTAACAGAAATAGTAAGAAACCGAATAGTGTTTTTATATCTGTTTTAGATAAAGAGTTGTTATTTATTATTGCCATGAAATTAAATTAGTTTAATTAAAATAAATATTGTTGTCATTAAGTCCAGCAATGACTTATGTTTATAACATACTAAAATGGTTTACATAATATAATAATCATCAATAAATTATATTAGCATAAATGTTAATAACATTGTTGGTTTAAAAATGGTAGCAGTTACTCATGTAGGAAATAAAAATAGATATTTTACATTTAATTAATATTTGAAAGAAATTATCAGATCAAACAGTCAGTTTATGGGGGAATTTATTTGCCTGGCAAAATAATATCATTATTTTATCGTGTGATAGAGTGCTACTTTTGGCTGGTATAACATAAAAAATAAATAGAAAATCTTCTTGTTTTTCATAACGATAAAATGATGATAATCATTTTTATAGTGAAAAACGCTTGATTATTTCCTTAGGATCACCAGATAATTGCGTCTTTAAAATTTCTTTTTTCTTTTTATGAAGCCAAACGATTGCGTATAATTGAAATGGTTTATTTTTTGACGCAATCGTTTTCTTCTATAGCTGAAAGTTACCTTGAATATCTAAACAGAGGATCAACATGTCTGTTAGGCAAACTCCTTCGAATTGCAAACTAAATTATTTTTTTAAAATACAGCAACGAGGCTCGACAATTCGTCGCGAGATTATTGCAGGGCTGACCACATTTTTAGCCATGGTCTACTCTGTTATTGTCGTACCAGGTATGCTAGGTCAAGCTGGTTTTCCACCCACGGCAATTTTTATTGCTACCTGCCTGGTAGCAGGATTTGGCTCATTATTAATGGGCTTATGGGCTAATTTACCGATGGCCATCGGTTGTGCTATTTCATTAACCGCATTTACCGCATTTAGCCTGGTTCTTAGTCAGCAAGTAAGCATTCCTGTTGCTTTAGGTGCCGTTTTTTTGATGGGATGTTTATTTACTTTTATTTCCATTACAGGTGTTCGTAGCTTTATTCTACGCAGTATGCCGAAGGGAATTGCTCAAGGTACAGGAATTGGTATCGGGCTGTTTTTGCTATTGATAGCCGCTAATGGTATTGGTTTGGTGGTAAAAAATGAGCAGGCTGGTTTGCCGGTTGCGCTTGGGCAATTTACTTCTTTTCCTGTCATCATGTCGCTGATTGGCTTGGCCGTCATCTTTGGTTTGGAAAAAAGAAAAACGCCGGGTGGGGTATTAATCGTGATCATTGCGATTTCTATTATTGGCTTAATTTTTGATCCGCAAGTGAAATACCAAGGTTTGTTTAAATTGCCAACCTTGGGTGAAGACGGTTTATCGTTATTGTTTAGTATGGATATTGTTGGTGCGTTACAACCAGTTGTTTTACCTAGTTTATTTGCACTAGTTATGACAGCTATTTTTGATGCTACAGGGACGATCCGTGCTGTAGCGGGTCAAGCTAATCTGTTGGACAAAAATGGTCAAATTATTGATGGTGGTAAGGCGTTAACCGCCGATTCAGTTAGTAGTATTTTTGCTGGTATCATTGGTGCTTCACCGGCGGCAGTTTACATTGAATCGGCAGCCGGTACCGCTGCGGGTGGTAAAACCGGATTAACGGCGGTAGTGGTTGGCTTGCTGTTTTTGTTAATTTTATTTTTATCCCCCTTATCTTATTTAGTGCCGTCTTATGCGACAGCCCCAGCATTGATGTATGTTGGTTTATTAATGCTGAGTAATGTTGCCCAACTGGATTTTAATGACTTTATTGATGCCATCGCCGGTTTACTTTGTGCAGTATTCATTGTCTTAACCTGTAATATTGTCACTGGCATCATGATTGGCTTTGCTGGCTTAGTGATTGGCCGTGTTTGTGCCGGAGAGTGGCGTAAATTAAATATTGGTACCGTTCTGATCGCAATAATCTTAGTCGCTTTTTACATTAGTGGTTTAGCTATTTAAGTTTATAGACGTTGATGTTAATTTCTAAGTGAAATGGAATATAAAATTTACTGATACGATTAATCTTAAAGTCAAAAATATTGCCAATGATAGTTTGTTGTTAAGGATAGAATATGGCGAAATGTAGTCGTTTTGCGGTGGGCTAGTTCTTTTTTGATAGCATAGTCTTATTTTCTATTAATATCTGTTAAGCATAATAATACTTTGCTCGGCTTATAACTTAGACTTATCAGTAAGGATAATATGGAAATATTTTTTACCATCCTCATTTTGATTTTGATGGTTTCAGTGTCAGGCGTCATTACAAAAGTTATTCCGTTTCGTATACCGCTGCCGATTATGCAAATTGCGATAGGAGCATTGTTAGCATGGCCGCATTTTGGTTTGCATGTTGATTTTGATCCAGAGCTTTTTCTCGTTCTATTGATCCCGCCGTTATTATTTGTTGATGGTTGGAAAACCCCAACGCGTGAATTTTTTCAAAATGGACGTGAAATTTTTATCTTGGTGTTAGGCTTAGTTATAGTAACAGTAGTTGGAATAGGTTATGTGATCTATTGGCTGTTACCGAGCATCCCGCTTATTGCGGCTTTTGCTTTGGCAGCCGTTCTTTCGCCAACTGATGCAGTCGCACTCTCTTCGATTGTTGGTAGAGGTCGAATACCGAAGCGAATGATGAGTGTGTTAGAGGGGGAAGCACTAATGAATGATGCTTCCGGCTTGGTGGCACTAAAATTTGCTGTCGCCATTGCGATGGGAACCATGATCTTTACTGTGTCTGGTGTCACCCTTGAATTTTTTAAAGTAGCTGTGGGCGGTTTGTTGATCGGTATTGCAGTGACTTGGATTTATAGTAAATCACTACGCATTATGAGTCGATGGAGTGGTGATGATCCGGCAACTCAGATGATCTTAATGTTACTATTACCTTTTGCCGCATATCTTATCGCTGAGCATATTGGTTTTTCCGGTATTTTATCAGCCGTAGCTTCGGGTATGACAATCAGTAAAGCCGGTGTTATTCGTAATGCACCACTAGCGATGCGGTTAAGATCGGATAATGTCTGGTCGATGCTGGAATTTGTTTTTAATGGCTTAGTTTTTATCATGCTTGGCTTACAGTTACCAGGTATATGGGAAACCTCTGTTATTCAAGCCGAACTTGATCCCAGTGTTGAAACTTGGATGTTATTTGTCGCCGTTTTCATTATTTATACTGCTTTATTATTGTTAAGGTTTAGTTGGTTATGGTTGATGAAGCGTTTCAGTCGGCTGCTATTAAAAAAACGGCCGTTACAATTTGCTTCTTATACCTATCGTGAATTGTGGTTAGCTTCATTTGCTGGAGTACGTGGTGCGATCACCTTGGCAGGTGTTCTTTCCATACCGTTATTTCTTACCGATGGTACCCCTTTTCCAGCTCGTTATCAGTTAGTTTTTATTGCCGCAGGGGTGATCATGCTATCGATTTTTATTGGCGTGCTTGCTCTGCCGCTTTTACTGCATAATTTTAAAGTGGGTGACAAACTGGCAGATATTAATGAGATGCGGATGGCAAAAGCGGCGATGGCAGAAGTGGCTATTGTGAGCTTAAATAAAATGGAAGAGCGCCTTTCGGCCGATGCTCAAGAAGCGCTAGATCCTGAAGTTATTAGTGAAGTTGCTTCTCGCGTTACTGGCTATCTACGCCGTAGAACCGCGGGACAGGATGAGATGGAACATAATTTACTAATAGAAGATTTAGAGCGTCGTTTTCGTTTAACGGCATTACGCGCCGAGCGGGCAGAGTTATATCACTTACGTGCAACGAAAGAGATCAGCAATGAAACCATGCGAACGCTATTATTAGATCTTGATTTGATGGAAGCTTTATTGATTGATAAAGAACATTAATCTACTAAGAGACAAACCATGGGATTGCTAGTTATTACGACGCTGCTATGGGCAGCGTCTTTTAGTTTAATCGGTGAATATATAGCCGGCCAGGTTGATAGTTGGTTTGCCGTTTTAATTCGTGTTGCGCTAGCGGCGGTCGTTTTTTTACCTTTTCTACGCTGGCGTGGGTTGTCGTTGAAAATTATTTTACTTTATATGCTAGTGGGTGCTTTTCAGTTAGGCATTATGTATCTATTTGTTTTTCAAGCATATAACTATCTTACTGTAGTCGAATTTTTACTCTTTACCGTGTTAACGCCGCTTTATATAACGTTATTTTATGATCTATTGGAAAGGCAGCATCTACGCTGGGGATATTTGTTTAGTGCAATATTGGCGGTGATTGGTGCTGCTATCATTCGCTATGATCATTTGAGTGGATCTTTTTGGCTAGGTTTACTTTATGTCCAGTTGGCGAATATTTCCTTTGCTATTGGCCAAGTTGGTTACAAAAGAATGATGGAGATTTATCCAATCCCACAGCGGCAAGCCTTTTCATGGTTCTATATCGGCGCCTGTACGGTGGCATTACTCGGTTGGATGATATTTGGTGATGTGAGTAAATTACCCATTACAAAAATACAGTGGGGAGTTTTAATTTGGTTGGGAGTGGGCGCTTCCGGTATTGGCTATTTTATGTGGAATTATGGCGCGACACAGGTTGATGCTGGCACGTTGGCCATTATGAATAATATGTTGGTGCCAGCTGGATTATTGGTCAATTTTGTTGTTTGGCAGCAGCATCCCGATTGGCTTAGCTTTATTTTAGGTAGCAGTTTACTATTGTTATCACTTTGGGTGCATCGACATTGGCTCAATCGATCGACTTTGCGCAAGGTAGATTGAGCGCCAACGTTTGGATCCAGCCAGTAGGAAATTGGCGCCAGTAACTTAAACGAAATATGCCCATCTTAACAGCGATGGGCAATGATGATTAACCACCAAAAAATTTATCTTTTAGTAATTTCATACCAATTGACGTTAAATCTAATTTTTCTGGTATTTTGCCATCTGGGGTTGCAGTATTAACTAATTTAGGCAAGTACTCTGCAATTAAGGCAGAAGTTTGTTCTGAATTTAAACCGACTTTACTCGCTAGACCAGAAATATTACTTGCGCCAAATATTGAGCTAATTTGCTCCATACTTACGGGTAAATTTTCACCTGAGCCTATCCAGGATTGAATAATTCCACCAAATCCTTGTTGTTCAAATTTATCAATTAAGCCACGTATGCCACCTTGTGTTTCAATCCAGCTTAAAATATTTTTATATTGATTAAATTTTTCACCACCAACCATACTGGTAAGTTGATCTAAAAAACCCATGATAACCCCCTTGCAGATAAAAATTGGTTAAACGATTCGTATCTTCCAACCTTTAAATTCAACAAGGTTAGAAATTATTAAAATATTTGCTAGTCATACGTTAATAATAGTGAGTGATAAGCTAAAAATACAATAAAAGCCTAAAAAGATTTACCGAATCCTTTTAATTAATCAAGTGATTTTTACTTATTAAAAATACGATATGATCAAACGAGCATAAATAATTTGATCATATTTTTGTGCAAAAGCAGCTTTTCATTTTTATTTTAAATGATCCCCATCATTAAAAAGTGATCATTTTATTATTAGATTAATGGATTAAATAAATTAAAAATACAATATGGTGTAATTATGTCTGATGTTTTTCATTTGGGACTAACTAAAAATGATTTACAAGGTGCAACAATTGCGATTGTGCCTGGCGATCCAAATCGGGTAGAAAAAATTGCCAAATTAATGGATAACCCGGTATATCTGGCTTCGTTACGTGAATTTACTTCCTGGCGTGCTGAACTTAATGGTAAACCAATTATTATTTGTTCCACCGGCATTGGCGGCCCTTCGACTTCTATTGCTGTTGAAGAATTGGCACAATTAGGAATACGTACTTTTCTTCGTATCGGTACTACCGGCGCCATACAAAAAAATATCAATGTCGGTGATGTACTCATTACAACTGGCGCGGTACGTCTAGATGGTGCCAGCTTACATTTTGCGCCTTTAGAATATCCTGCAATAGCTGATTTTAGTTGTACCAATGCGCTATATGAAGCTGCTAAAGCAGCGGGGATCACAACCCATGTTGGTATTACCGCTTCTTCGGATACCTTTTATCCTGGTCAGGAGCGTTACGATACTTATAGTGGCCGGGTTGTTCGTCGTTTTCGTGGATCGATGGAAGAATGGCAAAAGATGGGAGTGATTAATTATGAAATGGAATCAGCCACCTTACTGACTATGTGTTCTAGCCAGGGATTATCAGCAGGTATGATAGCCGGTGTGATTGTTAACCGTACCCAACAAGAAACGCCAGATGAAACATTATTACGCCAAACTGAAGGGAATGTTTTAGGGATTGTTGTTGATGCAGCTCGCCGGTTATTAAATTAAAAAATGCTACATGCTTAGCTAATTTATTCGATAAAACGGGTATAACTGTTTGTTATTTTTATAAAATAGCGATAAATTTATTTTATTATATCTTTTTTATTTAATCGCGGTTTTTTTATTTTCCTTAAGTAATATTCGTTTTATTTTTTATTATCGAAGGTATTCAATAATCTCTATTTTGATCAACTAACGGCTAATTTTCTTATTTCGTCTTTTTAGTGAATCAATTAAGGTTAACTGCCGGATAATAGCATAAAATTAAATAACTTAAATTTATCATTTTATAAGTTGAACTTATCGTATTATATATTTTAAACTGACAATAATTTACATTATTGACGACATAATAACGAAAATTTAACTGTAATAGGAATAATAAGTTGACATTGTCTGAAATTATTAATGTTATTACCGAATTTGCTCGCAACCATCGAATATTAGCTATCTTTATTGTTTTTATATTAGCTTTTGGCGAATCGTTAGCCTTTATTTCCTTATTATTACCTGCCACAGTAATTTTGCTTGGTTTAGGCGCATTAATTGGTGATAATGGGCTCGCTTTTTTACCTATATGGTTAGCTGCCGCTAGTGGTGCTTTTTTGGGTGATTGGTTGTCTTATTGGTTTGGTTTTCATTATAAGAACAGTGTAAGCCATATGTGGCCAATTTCTCGTCGTCCTCAAGTGCTTGATCGGGGTCATCGTTTTTTTGACCGTTGGGGAGTATGGAGTGTTTTTCTTGGCCGTTTTTTGGGCCCCTTAAGGGCGGTTATCCCCTTAGTAGCAGGTATTTGTGCAATGCCTAAACATTATTTTCAGCTGGCTAATTTACTTTCTGCCATGATCTGGGCATTTGCTATTTTAACGCCAGGGGCATTTGGTTTATCTTGGCTTGCTCAGTGGATGGGGTAAAACAGTCGTTAAATTTCAGCCTAGTGCTGTTTGTTGACCAAGGTAAGTAAAGTTTATTCTGGACATTTATACAGTATACCACTAAGTTACTTTATAAAATAAAGACTATTTTAAGGAAACCCAGGTGGATATTCAGTTATTATATGCAATTATTGGATTTCTTACCGGAACACTCTTTGGTGGTAGTTTAATCTGGCTACTTATTGCGCAAAAGATGAATAAAAAAGAGTCGGAATTGCGTGACTTTTATAGTATTCAGGCTAGCTATGAAGAAAAAATTGCCCACCTCGAATATTGGAAAATTGAGTGTCAGCACCGTGACCAAGAATTAAGGTCACAAAGGGAAATTAATCGTAATCAAGAAGTTGAACTACGTGAAGTGATGACACGGCTTGAAGAAACACGACTGGCTTTTGAAGAGAAGCAGCGGCTATTACTAAATAGTGAGCAACGGTTAAATGTTCAATTTGAGAATTTAGCCAATCGTATTTTTGAACAAAATGAGCGTCGCGCTTCTGAGCAGAACCGTCAGAGTTTAATTGCATTATTAACACCTTTCCGTGAACAATTGGATGGTTTTCGCCGTCAGGTACATGAGAGTTTTAGTCAGGAAGCGCGTGAGCGTCATACCTTAGCTCATGAAATTCGTCAGCTTCAGCAGTTAAATGCAGAGATGGCAAAAGAAACGATTAATTTGACTAAAGCGTTAAAAGGGGATAATAAAATTCAGGGAAATTGGGGTGAGACAATTCTTTCTCGCATATTGGAGGCTTCTGGGCTAAGGCAGGGGCATGAGTTTGAAACTCAAGTCAGTATCAATACCTCCAATAGTCGTTATCAGCCGGATGTGATTATTCGTCTACCACAAGGTAAAGATGTTGTAATCGACGCTAAAATGTCACTGACAGCTTATGAGCACTATTTTAATAGTGAAGATGAGCAGCAAAGAGCTACGGCATTGCGGGGGCATGTTAATTCTGTACGTAACCATATAAAAGAGCTTGGACGAAAAGATTATCATCAATTAAATGGATTAAGATCGCTAGATTATGTACTAATGTTTATTCCACTTGAACCCGCTTATTTGATTGCTTTACGTGAAGCGCCTGAACTTATTGACGAAGGGTTGCGAAATAACATTTTACTCGTTTGCCCTTCAACCTTATTGGTGGCAGTACGCACTATTAATAATTTGTGGCGCTATGAACGCCAGAGTCAAAATGCACAAGTTATTGCCGAGCGTGCCGCTAGAATGTATGACAAAATGCGGTTATTTGTTGATGATATACAGGTTTTAGGTCAGAGTTTGAGCAAAGCACAGCTGAATTATCAATCGGCAATCAAAAAATTAGCGGAAGGAAAAGGTAATTTGATTAGTCAGGCGGAAAGTTTAAAAGAATTGGGAATAGAAGTGAAACGTCCGATTGATACTGAATTTAGCAAACAGACCGCTAAATCATAATTAACAAAAATCGGTAGATCATAAATAAGATCTTGCGATAAACATGATTACACTTTCGATTATTTTAATGATTAAATGAGCGTAAATATGGTAGATCCAATTAAAGAAACCACTGATTTTGGCTTTCGTAAAGTAGCCAAGGATGAAAAAGCGAATTTGGTTGCTGCTGTTTTTCATTCGGTGGCCGCGAAATATGATCTTATGAACGATCTTATGTCATTAGGGATCCACCGAATCTGGAAACGTTTTACAATAGAAGCCAGTGGCGCGCGCCGTGGGCAATATATTTTAGATCTGGCGGGTGGCACTGGCGACTTGACAGCTAAATTTGCCAAAATAGTTGGCGAAAAAGGTGAGGTTGTTCTGGCTGATATCAATGATTCTATGCTGAAAATGGGGCGCGAAAAGCTCCGCGATCGGGGGATTGTTGGTAATGTTAATTATGTCCAGGCTAATGCTGAAGAGTTACCTTTTCCTGATAACTACTTCGATTGTATAAGTATTTCTTTTGGTCTGCGCAATGTTACTGATAAAGATAAAGCACTAAAATCAATGTTTAGGGTATTAAAACCCGGTGGTCGTTTATTAGTATTAGAGTTTTCAAAACCCATTTTACCCTTATTAACTAAAGCTTATGATGCCTACTCTTTTCATATTTTGCCGCGCGTTGGTCAAATGATAGTCAATGATGCCGATAGCTATCGTTATCTTGCTGAATCTATTCGTATGCATCCTGATCAGGACACGTTAAAAACAATGATGGAGTTAGTTGGTTTTGAACAAGTTTCCTATACCAATATGACTGGTGGAATTGTTGCCCTACATAGAGGGTTCAAATTTTAAAATGGCTACCTCGTTAATGAAAAGCGATTCAACAGTACCTGTATTACATGCCACAGCAGCTTCCCTTTTACAGCATATGTTGAATAAATTTTTCTATCAGGAAGTGGCATTGAAATCAGCTAGAGTAAGGTTAGTTGGCAAAGTGCTAGCGATTAATTTAAAAGAATTATCTCAACCATTAATACTTATCTTCTCCGAGCAAAGAGTTGATGTCGTAAATCAGTGGCCTACAGCGGCAGATTGTGTGATAAAAACTGCGTTAGTAACGCTAGTGCAGCTTAAAGATAAACAACAACTTTCAACGCTTATCAAAGATGGCAGGATTGTTATCGAAGGGGATATGCAAATTGTACAACATTGGTCGGCTTTACTTGATGCTGCACAATGGGATCCCGCTCATTATCTTGCTCCTTATGTCGGTGATGTCGTTGCCGAAGGGATGAGCCGCTGGGTTAAAAAAGGTTTAATTGGCATAAATAAGTTGTTAAATCAACAAAAAAATCATTTTAAAGATGTATTGGTGGAAGAATGGCGAATGTCTCCTAATACATTGGAAGTGCTAAGTTTTGCTGATAAGGTTGAGAAGGTGGCAGCGGATATTGCAAAACTGGAACAGCGTTTGGCTAAATTGGAGGAAAAATATGAGACCGGGAGAAATTAAACGGCTCTATTTTATCGTTCGAGTATTTCTAAATTATGGTTTAGATGAACTCATTCCCAAAATTAAATTTACTTTACCATTAAGGGTTGGACGCCATTGTCTATTTTGGTTATCAAATAAGCATAAAGACAAAGCCCTTGGTGAACGTTTACGTCTAGCTTTACAAGATTTAGGCCCGGTTTGGATTAAATTTGGTCAGATGCTATCTACTCGTCGCGATCTTTTTCCCACTATAATTTCTGACCAGTTAGCATTATTGCAAGATAAAGTTGCTAGTTTTGATGGCCAATTGGCTCGTCAATACATTGAACAGTCATTAGGTGGCTCTCTTGAAACCTGGTTCGATGATTTTGATGAGGTGCCCTTAGCCTCGGCCTCAATTGCCCAAGTACATACGGCAAAATTAAAACAAAATAATAAACAAATCGTAATTAAAGTTATTCGCCCAGATATACTGCCTATTATTAAAGCCGATATAAACTTGATGTATCGGCTGGCTAATTGGATTCCACTGTTACCAGATGGACGGCGTTTACGTCCGCGGGAAGTCGTTCGAGAGTATGAAAAAACATTAATTGATGAATTAAATTTGTTGCGTGAGGCAGCAAATGCGATCCAATTAAGGCGTAATTTTGAAAATAGTTCCATGCTTTATATTCCCGAAGTCTATTCAGACTACTGTCGGGAGAATGTGATGGTTATGGAGCGTATTTATGGTATTCCTGTTTCTGATATTGACGCGTTAAAGAAGCAAGGAATTAATATGAAGTTATTAGCTGAGCGTGGGGTAAAAGTCTTTTTTACCCAAGTTTTTCGCGATAGTTTTTTTCATGCTGATATGCATCCTGGCAATATATTTATTAGTCGAGAGCATCCTGAAGATCCACAATATATCGGTATTGATTGTGGTATCGTCGGTTCATTAAATAAAGAAGATAAACGTTATTTGGCAGAGAATTTTATTGCCTTTTTTAATCGTGACTACCGTAAGGTAGCTGAATTACATGTCGATTCGGGCTGGGTACCGCCCGATACAAATGTAGAAGATTTTGAATTTGCCATTCGAACAGTGTGTGAGCCAATTTTTGAGAAACCGTTGGCAGAAATTTCTTTTGGTCATGTTTTATTCAATTTATTCAATACCGCACGTCGTTTTAATATGGAGGTTCAGCCTCAATTAGTATTACTGCAAAAAACCTTGCTCTATATTGAAGGTTTGGGGAGGCAGCTTTATCCACAACTAGATTTGTGGAAGACAGCTAAACCTTTTCTTGAAGATTGGCTACATCGACAAATGGGGTTCGCGGCGATTATTAGTGCGTTTAAGGAAAAAGCACCCTATTGGGCAGAAAAAATGCCAGAAATTCCCGATCTTATTTATGGAGCACTTAAGCAACATAAATATTTACAAGATAGTATTGATAAATTTGCTGTCCAGTTACAAGGGCAGCAAGTAAAGCAAAGACAAGGCCAATATTTACTAGGAATTGGCGCAACTTGCTTATTATGTGGTACTTTATTGCAAATTTTCGATTCAAAAATTGCGGCCATTGGGTTTATCTTTTTCGGTATAATTTCATGGGGTATAGGATGGTATCGAACAGGTAAAATTGGCTAAAATTTGTCCTTAAACAAATTTATCTTAGAATCAGTATGTATCTTACATAAAATTAGTTGTATATAATGGAATCATACATAGTTGAACCTAATTTCGTAGAGGTATAATCAATGGGAACAACAATTGCTATGGCTACATTTGGTAGTCCCGGTCAGCTTCTTATTATTGCTTTACTGGTTGTTTTAATTTTCGGTACCAAGAAGTTACGCTCACTCGGCTCAGATTTGGGGGAGTCATTAAAAAACTTCAAAAAAGCGATGAGTGATGATCATAGTAAAACTGATGATAGTAACAAAGCAGAAAAACAGCAGGCTGATGCTGATTTTGAAGCGAAAAATATTACTGAGAAAACAACCATAAGTCAGACAAAAGAAACGGCTGAAAATAAAAAAAATAAAGAGTAGGTATGAACCGTGCTTGATATTGGTTTTAGTGAACTGCTATTGGTTATGATTATTGGTCTGGTAGTTCTTGGTCCAGAGCGTTTACCGATAGCCGTTAAAACGGTTGCTGGTTGGATACGTGCGTTGCGCTCATTGGCAGCTAACGTTCAACATGAACTCTCGCAAGAATTAAAATTGCAGGAATTGCAGGAAACGTTGAAGAAGGCAGAAGAAAAAGCACAATTACAAACGCTTTCGCCGGAACTTAAGCAATCAATGGAAGAATTGCGCGAATCTACCGAGTTATTAAAGAAAAATTATCAATCATCGAGCAGTCGTATTGAAGAAGAATTGGCAAAAGTAAAAGCATTTACCAGTGATCTAGATGAAAATAGCACAGGTAAAATAGATGATGAAATACCTATAACCGCCAATAAACAACACAAACCAGCACAGACAGAGCAGTTGGTAACCGCGTCAGATAGTCCTACTAAAAATAAAAAAGCACT
This sequence comes from Arsenophonus sp. aPb, assembly GCF_029873475.1. Taxonomy (NCBI): domain Bacteria; kingdom Pseudomonadati; phylum Pseudomonadota; class Gammaproteobacteria; order Enterobacterales; family Morganellaceae; genus Arsenophonus; species Arsenophonus sp. aPb. The sequence goes on along the minus strand of NZ_CP123499.1, from coordinate 2,655,523 downwards.
GAGCCCCCCTGCAGAGAAAGTAAAAAAGCACTCTGATCAAACTAACGGTGAAAATTAGTCTATGTCTATTGATGATCCTCAACCACTTATTAGCCATTTAATTGAATTACGTAGACGTATTCTGTATAGCTTATTTACTGTTGCAGTGGTTTTTCTTGCCCTGGTCTATTTTTCCAATGATATTTATCATTTGGTTGCTGCACCGTTGATTGAACAGCTGCCGGTTGGTTCTCGCATGAGTGCAACAGATGTGGCATCAACTTTTTTTACTCCGATTAAACTTACGTTTATGGTGGCAGTATTTATTTCTATTCCGGTTATCTTATATCAGTTATGGGCTTTTATCGCGCCAGCACTTTATAAGCACGAGCGGCGCTTAATGTTACCTTTACTGGTATCCAGTAGTGTACTTTTTTACTTAGGGATGCTTTTTGCCTATTTTGTTGTTTTTCCTTTAGCATTTGGTTTTTTTGTAAAAACTACACCAGAAAGTGTTAATTTTATTCCTGATATCAGCAAATATCTCAGCTTTGTCATGACACTTTTCATGGCATTTGGTGCGGCTTTTGAAGTTCCTGTTGCCATTATTCTACTTTGCTGGACAGGTGTTACAACCCCAGATTCCTTAAAACGTAAGCGCCCTTATATTATCGTAGGTGCTTTTATTGTAGGTATGTTTTTGACTCCACCAGATGTGTTTTCTCAGACACTATTGGCGGTACCAATGTATTTATTATTTGAATTGGGCTTGTTGTTATCACGATTCTATGTTGGTAAGGGACGCAAAGCGGCTGATGATAAAAATTCTGATCAAATCATAGAATAAAGTGCTATGTTCTTAATCACAATTAATTACTTTTCTTAAATTGTTTATTATCTATTATCTATTAGCTTAGCTATATTTTGGTTAAGAATATTAAGTAGAATAACTGAACGATTTTCACCGTCAGGTTCGGAGAAAATTGCTTTTAGGCCTTCAAAAATACCTTCAGTAATAATAACAGTATCACCTGAAACCGGTGTCTTTGCTGCAACAATTTCAGGTTTAGCGGCGGACTTTAACTCATTAATAATATTATCTGGTACGATCACAGGATAGAGGCCAAATCGAATAAAATGGCTAACACCTCTGGTTGAGCGTATCGTTGTGGTATGGATCTCTTCAGGATCAAACTTTACGAAAAGATAGTTGGGAAAAAGTGCTTCTGTGACGGTGATGCGCTTGCCGCGTACCATTTTTTCTATTTGAGCTTCTGGCGTTAAGCAGATAACATGCTGTCTTTTTAGATTTTTTATTGCTCGCTCTATTTGCCCACGCTTACAGTAAAGAAGATACCAATTTTCCATGTGATGGCTCAAAATAAAATTACACTTTATTACTATATCAAATTATAACTTATTATGTAGTAAAAACTAACAGCGTTAATTCTCTGTAATTTGGGTAACATAGTTTTACATGATGATTAAAATACAAGGTAAGGATAGATGGATATATTTCTTCTCAGTAATGGTCGACTAACCACCAGTTCTCAGTGGCTAAATTATGCTACAACACGATTACAAGAGATGTTTCAACGCCGACAGATCCGCAAAGCAGTATTAGTCCCTTATGCTGTTTTACGCGGTAATCATGATCAACGTGCATCGGAGCTTAGTCAATCATTAGGTATCGAAGTGGTTTCGATTGCACATTTTGAGTCGCCAGTAAAAGCGATTGAATCAGCAGAATGCATTTTAGTTAGTGGCGGCAATACCTGGTGGTTGAATAAATGCCTGCATGAAAATGGACTGATTGTGGCTATACAACGTGCTGTTTTTGAGCGCAATATTCCCTATATTGGCTGGAGTGCTGGCTGTAATGTCGCTACGCCTAGTATAAGAACAACCAATGATATGCCGGTATCTAATGCGGTTGTAATGCCCTCGTTGGGGTTATTCCCAATACAAATTAATCCGCATTATATAGATACTCGTATTAGTGGACATATGGGAGAAACTCGAGATGATCGTATTGCTGAGTTTTGTGTCATTAATCCCGATGAAATTGTTATAGCTTTACGTGAAGGCAGTGGCTTACAGATTAAAGATAAGGAACTACATTATTTTAGTGGCAAAAATGAAGGGTTTAAGATTTTTCAGTACAACCAACATTTTCCAGAACAATATAATACAAAAATATTAAAAAAATGGGTTCCTTATTGCTGTATCTAGGTTAATAGAAAAGAGTCTTAATCTTAACGAATTAAACCTTTATTGGTAACATGAATAGAACAATTTTATAATAAAGTTCCAGCAAATTAAAAAGTAGAAAATATATAATGAAATACCGTGATCTCAAAGATTTCATATCATTATTAGAACAAAAAAAAGAGCTGAAGCGAATCAGTCGTGAAGTCGATCCTTATTTAGAAATGACAGAAATAGCGGATAGAACTCTGCGAGCGGGTGGGCCGGCACTATTATTTGAAAACCCTAAGGGTTTTAGTATGCCAGTTCTGTGCAATTTGTTTGGTACCGTTGAACGCGTTGCGATGGGAATGGGTCAAGAAAATGTCCAAGCATTGCATGAAGTTGGCAAATTATTGGCTTTTCTTAAAGAACCGGATCCTCCGAAAGGATTCACTGATTTAATTGATAAACTACCAAAATTTAAACAGATCCTTAATATGCCAACTAAAAGACTAAAGTCGGCCACCTGCCAAGAACAGATTTGGCAAGGGGAAGATGTTGATCTGTTTCGTCTACCTATAATGCATTGTTGGCCAGAAGATGTTGCACCATTAATTACATGGGGATTAACGGTTACTCAGGGACCTTTTAAGGCGCGGCAAAATTTAGGTATTTATCGACAGCAACTATTAACTAAAAATAAGCTGATTATGCGTTGGTTATCTCATCGGGGTGGAGCATTGGATTTTCAAGAGTGGTGTAATAAATATCCAGCTACACCTTTTCCGGTAGCAGTGGCTTTAGGGGCTGATCCTGCCACAATTCTAGCTGCGGTGACACCTATTCCAGATACACTTTCCGAATATGCATTTGCTGGACTATTACGCGGACATCGTTCAGCGGTGGTAAAATGTATTTCTAATGAGCTTGAAGTGCCGGCAGGGGCAGAAATTATTCTAGAAGGTTATATTGATCCTGCAGAATTTGCACCTGAAGGGCCTTACGGAGATCATACTGGCTATTATAATGAAGTAGATAAATTTCCAGTCTTTACCGTCACCCATATAACTCAACGTAGTGATGCTATTTATCATTCAACCTATACCGGTCGTCCTCCTGATGAACCTGCCATTTTAGGTGCTGCGCTAAATGAGGTTTTAGTTCCTATCTTACAAAAACAGTTTCCGGAAATTGTTGACTTTTATTTACCACCGGAGGGGTGCTCTTATCGACTTGCCGTAGTGACTATCAAGAAACAATATGCTGGACATGCTAAGCGCATTATGATGGGAGTTTGGTCTTATTTACGGCAATTTATGTATACAAAATTTGTTATTGTCTGTGATGAAGATATTAATGCTCGTGACTGGAATGATGTTATTTGGGCAATCACAACCAGGATGGATCCTGCACGAGATACCGTTATGATGGAAAATACCCCGATCGATTATCTTGATTTTGCGTCACCTATTTCAGGTTTAGGTTCAAAAATGGGACTTGATGCAACCAATAAATGGCCGGGTGAAACACAAAGAGAGTGGGGTCGTCCAATCGTTATGACAGAAAAAATAAAAAAACGGATAGATGAAATTTGGCATGAATTGGATATTTTAAAATTATGAGAGGATGTGAATGACGACATTAAGTTGTAAGGTGGTTTCTATAGAATCTATCACTGATACGGTCTATCGCGTTCGCTTATCACCGGAAGGTCAATTTTCCTTTCGTGCCGGTCAATATCTAATGGTCATTATGGATGAGCATGATAAACGCCCATTTTCTTTGGCTTCAATTCCTTCAGAAAAAAAACTCATTGAGCTCCATATTGGTGCGTCAGAGTTTAATCTTTATGCCATGGCGGTGATGGAACGTATATTTGCACAAAATAGTATTAATATTGATATTCCTCATGGTAAAGCTTGGTTTCGTGAGGGAAGTAAAAAACCAATAATTCTTATTGCCGGCGGAACAGGGTTTTCTTATACCCGCGCAATTTTATATGCTGCATTAGAAGAAAATCCTGACAGAGACATTACCTTCTATTGGGGCGGACGAAGGTTCGAACACCTATATGATTTAGGTGAATTGCAGTCTCTTTCAGAACAATATTGCAACATAAAAATTATTCCTGTTGTTGAACAACCTGAATTTGATTGGCGAGGACGAACAGGTACGGTTTTGAGTGCTGTGCTTGATGACTTTGGTTCTCTTACAAATTATGAAATTTACATTGCTGGGCGTTTTGAAATGGCAAAAATCGCTAGGGAACGTTTTTGTAGTGAAAGAGGCGTTAGCCCTGAATATCTTTATGGTGATGCGTTCGAATTTATTTAAATGAGATCACAAAACAAAAAAAACCGCCCTTCTGGGCGGGAAAATAGCAACAACATACAATAAAGCGTAGACCAGTTATTTAATCCGCTCAATAAGAGTAGCAATGCCTTGCCCAAAACCAATACACATAGTGGCTAAACCAAACTGAGCATCTTTCCGTTCCATAATATTTAGTAAAGAAGTAATGATCCGTGCACCCGAACATCCTAACGGGTGACCTAAAGCAATTGCTCCACCATGCAGGTTAACTTTTTCTTCCATCTTATCGATAAGGCGTAAATCTTTTAAACAAGCCAAAGCTTGGGCAGCAAAAGCTTCGTTAATTTCAAAAACATCTATATCTTGCAGCGTTAACTTAGCTCGTTTTAATGCCATTGTAGTTGCCGGGACAGGCCCATATCCCATAATGGCAGGGTCGCAACCAATAACGGACATGGATCGAATTTTAGCTCTTATTCTTAATTCTCGTGTTTTAGCATATTTTTCACTGGTAACGACTATGGCTGATGCCCCATCTGACAATGCTGAGGAATTTCCTGCTGTGATTGAGCCTGAAGTTGGATCAAAGACCGGCGGTAAAGCGGCTAGACTGGCTAAATTTGCATCAAATCGAATGACTTCATCTTGTTTGATAGCAACCAGGTTACCGTCAATATCATGGCCCACCGTTGCTACGATTTCATCATTAAACCATCCCTGTTTAGTTGCTTCAGCCGCTCTTTGGTGAGAACGTAAAGCAAATTCATCTTGTTCAACACGACTGATTTGGCACTGTCTGGCGAGCATCTCAGCGGTTAATCCCATTGAAGCCGAAGCGGTAGAAACATGAACAGCAATTTTACTATTGAGATCAATACCGTGCGTCATAGGAACATGTCCCATATGTTCGACACCACCAACAAGCACAACATTTGCATCACCTGACTTAATAAAGCGAGCAGCGTCATGTAATGCTTGCATGGAGGAACCGCACAGTCGATTAACCGTTACTGCAGGTACCGTATGAGGAATATCTGTTAATAGCGCCGCATTGCGAGCAATATTAAATCCTTGCTCCAAAGTTTGTTGTACACATCCCCAGATAATATCGTCAATATCATTTTTATTGCTGTTCAGGGCAGGATTACGGCTTAATAATTGCGTCATTAAATGGGCAGATAGTTCTTCTGCTCTGACCTGGCGAAAAGCGCCACCTTTGGAACGTCCCATTGGCGTGCGTATACTATCAATAATTACAATATTTTCCATGATCACAACCTTAAGCCTATTATTTGCTGTTAAAGGTGATTTTTTCTGGTGCAGGATAATAACTCGCTTGTTTTTCTGCTTTGGTTTTTAAACTAGCAGGAATGGCATATAAAGGGCCTAAATAGGCATATTTTTCAGCCAGTTCGATATAATTTTCGATACCGAGACTATCAAGATAGCAAATAGCACCGCCTCTGAATGGCGGAAAACCTAAGCCGTATACCAGAGCAATATCGGCTTCAGCAGGACTGGCGATAATATGTTCATCTAAGCAACGAACCACTTCATTAATCATCGGTATCATCATACGCATGATAATATCTTGCTCGGTGAATTGTTTGCTGCTAGCGCCAAATTTGCCTAATAAGTCGTTAATTTTAGGATCGCGTTGTTTCTGTATTTTTCCCCTTTTATCGCTAAAGTATTGATAAAAACCAACGCCATTTTTCTGGCCATAACGTTGATGATTGAATAGAACAGCAATAGCATCTTGCTCATTTTTTGTCATTCGAGCAGGAAAATTGTCCGCCATGACTTGTTGAGCATGTTGTACGGTATCAATACCAATAACATCTATTAAGTAAGCAGGTCCCATCGGCCAGCCAAATTGCCTTTCCATGATCTTATCGATTTGATAAAAATCAGCACCATCTTGTAATAGTAAATTAAAGCCAGACAAATAAGGGAACAGCACTCGATTAACAAAAAAACCTGGACAATCATTGACAACGATAGCCGTTTTACCCATTTTATTGGCATAGGCGGTTATCGTATCGATAGTTTTCGCGCTAGTTTTTTCGCCCTTGATAATTTCCACTAATGGCATGCGATGAACTGGATTGAAAAAATGCATGCCACAGAAATTTTCCGGCCGCTGCAAAACATTGGCTAATTTTGTGATAGGGATGGTTGAAGTATTTGAGGCTAGTAGGGTAGATTCATTTAATAATTTTTCTGTTTCCGCTAAAACGCTCGTTTTAACCTTTGGATCTTCAACCACCGCTTCGACAATAATTTGCGCATTTTCAATTCCGGCGTAATTGAGTGTTGGAGTAATTGAAGATAATATCTTTGCCATCTCCAACGCTGATATTTGCTTACGTTCAAACTGATTATTTAGCAATTTAGCGGCTTCATTCATACCTAATTGAAGAGATTTTTCACTAATATCTTTCATTATGATAGGCACACCCTTACGTGCTGATTGATAAGCGATACCGCCACCCATGATGCCGGCGCCAATAACAGCGGTTTTTATGGGAGTTTCAATTGATTGACTTCTCTGTTTAGCTAAATTTTTAACATATTGATCATTAAGAAAAACTCTAATTAAGGCATGAGCTTCAGGAGATTGAGTCAATGGAATGAAAGCTTCAGTTTCGAATAATAACGCTTCCTCACGCTCACAATTGGCTGCTTTTTTGATAGTTTCTAACGCTGTCAATGGTGCAGGGTAATGTGAACCTGCCGCTTTCATGACCAAACCTTTTGCGACATTGAAACTCATGGTTTGTTCTATTTTATTCAGTTTTAACGGTTGGATTTTTGGTTGACGTACTTGCCGCCAATCTAATTTGTTTGTAATGGCATTTTCTAGTAGTAAGAGTGCTGAATTTAGTAACTGTTCTTTGGCGACAATGGCGTTAATCAGGCCATTTTTTAAAGCAGTTGTGGCATCAATATCTTTTCCTGTAGTAATCATCTGTAGGGCGTTATCTAAACCGATTAAACGTGGTAGGCGTACTGAACCGCCAAATCCAGGCATAATCCCCAGTTTAACCTCCGGTAAACCAATTCTAAGATCGGGTGCAGCGATACGATAATCTGTTGCTAATGCGCATTCACAGCCTCCCCCTAAAGCATAACCATTAATAGCGGTTACTGTTGGAATGGGTAGATCTTCGATACGATTAAAGATACTGTTAGCAAAATTAAGCCATTGCTGAAGTTGTGACTTTGGCGCATTAAATAGTGATAGAAATTGTTTAATATCTGCCCCAACAATAAAAGTGGATTTTTGTGAAATCAAAATAAGCCCTTTTAATTGGCTCAAGGTATTTTTGTTTTCCAGAGAATCAATGGCTTGATTTAACGAGTTAATGGTTTCTATATCAAATTTATTAATGGCATTTGGTGAGTTAAAAATCAGTTTTGCGATACCGGGTTTTATCCAATCAACCTGAATAGTATTACTTTGATAGAGCATACTGTTCTCCTATGATTTCCGTCTGGTACGACCAGGTGTTAGCAGTGTGATTTTTTTGTTAAAAAAATGCAAATTAAGTATAAAAAATATGCTAGCTTGATCACAACAAATTATCTGGGTTATTGAAAACCGCGTTAATAGTTACTTATTTGTTTTTATTAATAAAAAGAAGACACTTTAATTGGGAAAACGCATTCATTAAATTAATGATAATATTTAATGTGTTATTTTGCTGGATATTAGAGATAAAAAAATAGGTGAACTAAAAATGGAAAATCTTGCTAGTCAATATCAAGAACATATTAAAATATTACAGCAACGTACGCAGTATGTATTAAAAAATAATAAATTGAATGCCTTACTTATCCATTCTGGAGAGCCACAAGGCGTTTTTCTTGATGATTATCATTATCCATTTAGAGCTAATCCACATTTCAAAGCTTGGCTACCTATTACTCAAGTTGCCCATTGTTGGTTATTAGTTGATGGAGTGAGCAAGCCTAAGTTATGGTTTTATTCGCCAATTGATTATTGGCATAGCATTGACCCCTTACCGGATAGCTTTTGGGTAAAAGAGTTTGAGTTGTTTCATTTAAAACAGGCTAATGATATTAAACAATGGTTGTTTCAATTAGATAAAAAGCATATTGGTTATATTGGTGAATCTATTGCTCAAGCTAAGGAATTAGGTATTTCGGCAGTTAATATTAATCATAAACCGGTATTAGATTATTTTCATTACCATCGTGCTTATAAGACAAACTATGAAATAAGTTGCTTACAGCAAGCGCAGAAAATGGCAATAGCGGGTCATCATGCTGCCCGTGAGGCTTTTTATCAAGGAGCGAGTGAATTTGATATTAATATTAGTTACTTGCAGGCAGCGGGTCAGCGAGATATCGACGTTCCATACAGTAATATCATTGCTCTCAATGAAAATTGTTCAGTACTCCACTACACTAAATTGAAATATCAACCACCAAAAAAAATGTATAGTTTTTTAATTGATGCGGGTTCTGAATACCATGGCTATGCCGCAGATATTACGCGTACGTATGCGGGCAAAAATAATAATGAATTTGCTAATTTGATTAACGACCTAGATAGTAAACAACAGATATTGATCGATACAATTAAATCGGGTATTCGCTATACTGAATATCATTATCGGATGCATCAACATATTGCATCTTTACTGCTAGATCATGGCATTATTTGCAATATCAGTGAAGAGGCAATGATAAAAGAGGGGCTTACAACTCCCTTTTTTCCCCATGGTTTAGGCCATCTTTTGGGATTACAAGTTCATGATGTTGGTGGATTTATGCAGGATGAGACAGGAGCTGCTTTGTCTGCGCCAGAATGTTATCCTTTCTTACGTTGCACGCGTATCTTACAACCTGGTATGGTATTAACTATTGAACCTGGTCTCTACTTCATAGAGACACTATTGGCTCCTTGGCGCGAAGGATCGTTTAGTAAATATTTTAACTGGCATAAAATTGCGTCCCTTATGCCAAATGGTGGTATTCGTATCGAAGATAATATCATCATATATGAAAATAAAGTTGAAAATATGACGCGTAATTTACATTTAAAATAATGAATGCCTATTTGATACCTGCAGAGTCGGTTGTGGTTACCGAAGAGATTAAAAAAAGTCGTTTTATTACTTATTTGGAACATACTGATGGAGTTGCTGAAGCGAAAAATTTTATCCAAACTATCAAGCATAAATACCCGGATGCTCGACATCACTGTTGGGCCTATGTCGCTGGTAGACCTGATGATTGTCAACAGTTAGGTTTTTCTGATGATGGAGAGCCAACAGGTACGGCCGGTAAGCCGATGATCACCCAGTTGTTAGCTAGCCATATTGGTGAAATTACCGTGGTTGTTGTTCGTTATTTTGGTGGTATCAAATTAGGAACTGGCGGATTGGTTAGAGCTTATGGTAATAGTGTTCAACAAGCATTGGGACTTTTAAACACACAGCAAAAAGTGCTACAAAAATATTATTTAATATATTGTGAATATACGCATATAAAAATGGTTGAGCAATTAATACAACAATCATCGGGGCAGATCCTTGTGCGGGAATATAGTGAAAATGTGATATTAGAAATTTCCCTTCCTGCCAATGCTGAACAAAAGTTTGCTGATAAATTATGTAATTTGAGTAGAGGCGCATTAAATTTAGTCCCTAAATCTTAAGGTTATAACTAGATTCTCAAGGAACCATTCATGCATTTTCGAGCAATAACCCGAATTGTTGGGCTACTTGTTATCTTATTTTCTGTCACTATGATTATTCCAGGCATAGTTGCATTGATTTATCGAGATGGAGCAGGACGTGCCTTTAGCCAGACCTTTGTTGCGGCGTTAATTATAGGTTTACTGCTATGGATACCAAACAGAAATAATCGACATGATCTAAAACCTAAAGAAGGTTTTCTGATCGTTGCCCTTTTTTGGACCGTGTTAGGTAGTGTTGGGGCATTACCCTTTATCTTTTCTGATCGGCCTCATCTTTCGGTTACCGATGCTTTTTTTGAATCATTTTCCGGTTTAACAACAACTGGAGCAACCACATTGGTTGGGTTAGATGCTTTACCCAAAGCAATACTCTTTTATCGACAGATGTTACAGTGGCTAGGTGGCATGGGGATCATTGTTTTAGCGGTAGCCATATTACCTTTATTAGGCGTAGGTGGAATGCAGCTTTATCGGGCAGAAATGCCTGGACCACTTAAAGACAATAAAATGCGTCCAAGGATTGCGGAAACGGCAAAAACACTTTGGTTAATCTATGTTTTACTCACGATAGTATGCGCAATAGCATTATGGGGTGCTGGCATGGACGTCTTTGATGCTATCTCCCATAGTTTTTCTACTGTTGCTATTGGTGGATTTTCTACTCATGATCAAAGTATTGGCTACTTTAATAGCCCTGCTATCAACACCATTATTGCTATTTTTTTGCTGATTTCTGGCTGTAATTTTGGTCTTCATTTTGCCGTTTTATCCGGGCGTAGTTTGACAATTTACTGGCGTGATCCCGAATTTAGAGTATTCATCGGTTTTCAGTTAGTATTGATCGTCATTTGTACGCTAGTACTTCTATATCATTCAGTTTACGACTCACTTTTTGAAACATTTGATCAAGCCTTTTTTCAGGTTGTCTCTGTGGCAACAACAGCCGGTTTTAGTACTGATGGGTTTGCAAATTGGCCACTTTTCCTACCAATATTATTACTTTGTGCAGCTTTTGTCGGCGGATGTGCGGGCTCAACTGGAGGTGGATTAAAAGTTATTCGAATTTTGTTATTATTCTTGCAGGGTTCTCGTGAGTTAAAACGTTTGGTACATCCAAATGCTGTTTACACGATAAAATTAGGCGCTAGAGCATTACCTGAACGTATTATTGAAGCCGTTTGGGGTTTCTTTTCTGCTTATGCTTTGGTTTTTCTTATCAGTTTATTATTGTTAATCGCTACCGGCGTAGATGAGTTTTCTGCTTTTGCCTCAATTGCAGCAACACTCAATAATTTAGGGCCAGGATTAGGCTCGGTAGCTGAAAACTTTACCACCATGAATCCAACGGGAAAATGGATCCTAATTGTTACTATGTTATTTGGCCGATTGGAAGTTTTCACATTACTGGTTCTTTTCACACCAACCTTTTGGCGGGAATAATCCATTATATAATTTTAAAGGTAACTCATGAGCTATTTGCTACTTTATTCTGGTGAAAATGGACAGACTAAAAAGATAATACTTAAAATTACTGAATATTTACGTAAAGAGGGTAAACAATGTGATGTCAGAGATTTAAATATGGATAAAAATTTTAATCTTTCTGTTTACCAAAAAGTATTAGTTGGAGCCTCAATACGTTATGGTCATTTTAATCCTACGGTATTAAATTTTGCGCAAAATCACCAAAAAGAGTTGAATACCATGCCAAGTGCATTTTTTGGCGTTAATCTAACGGCCAGGAAAAAGGATAAAGATACACCTGAAACAAATGTTTATGTACGTAAATTTTTAGCTAAAACTCCGTGGCAACCGGCTCTCACTAATGTGTTTGCAGGCGCGCTATGTTATCCCCAATATAACTGGTTTGATCGTATTATGATCCAATTTATTATGAAAATAACGGGCGGAGAAACGAATACAAATAAAGAAATTGAATATACTGATTGGCAAAAAGTCGAATACTTTGCGCGTGAATTTAATGCGCTTAAATAAAAATTTCATTAAAAATGGCTATTTTCTCGCATTTTTGTTGAAAAAAACAGCAAACAACTCAAGTTTACAAATTATTGCTTGCTAGTCACATAAAACTCCCTATAATGCGCCCCCACTGAGTTAGTATAGAACCAATCAGTTGAAGTGGATTTTAGCGACGCAGGGTAAAGAAAAGTAGAAATAACTACTTGACTTTACAGGTGAAAAGCGTAATATACGCCACCTCGCGACTCCGGTCGCACGCTCTTTAACAATTAATCAGACAATCTGTGTGGGCACTCGCAAGACATCATCAAAAACTATTTGAAGATTAAGTCTTGAAGAGTGACAAAACAGTTAATTCATATATGAACTAATAAGCAGTAACGTTATTTTGGGCAACGGTGAAGGCAGTAAAATGTCGACAAAGTAGCAAAAAAAGCGTTACGGCCAGTAAAACATTCTTTGAGCATCAAACTTTTAATTGAAGAGTTTGATCATGGCTCAGATTGAACGCTGGCGGCAGGCCTAACACATGCAAGTCGAGCGGCAGCGGGAGAAAGCTTGCTTTCTTGCCGGCGAGCGGCGGACGGGTGAGTAAGGTATGGGGATCTGGCCGAAGGCGGGGGATAACCACTGGAAACGGTGGCTAATACCGCATAATCTCTAAGGAGCAAAGTGGGGGACCTTCTGGCCTCACACCTTCGGATGAACCCATATGAGATTAGCTAGTAGGTGGGGTAAAGGCTCACCTAGGCGACGATCTCTAGCTGGTCTGAGAGGATGATCAGCCACACTGGGACTGAGACACGGCCCAGACTCCTACGGGAGGCAGCAGTGGGGAATATTGCACAATGGGCGCAAGCCTGATGCAGCCATGCCGCGTGTATGAAGAAGGCCTTCGGGTTGTAAAGTACTTTCAGTCGTGAGGAAGGTGTTAAGGTTAATAGTCTTAGCAATTGACGTTAGCGACAGAAGAAGCACCGGCTAACTCCGTGCCAGCAGCCGCGGTAATACGGAGGGTGCGAGCGTTAATCGGAATTACTGGGCGTAAAGGGCACGCAGGCGGTTAATTAAGTTGGATGTGAAATCCCCGGGCTTAACCTGGGAATGGCATTCAAGACTGGTTAGCTAGAGTCTTGTAGAGGGGGGTAGAATTCCATGTGTAGCGGTGAAATGCGTAGAGATGTGGAGGAATACCGGTGGCGAAGGCGGCCCCCTGGACAAAGACTGACGCTCATGTGCGAAAGCGTGGGGAGCAAACAGGATTAGATACCCTGGTAGTCCACGCTGTAAACGATGTCGATTTGGAGGTTGTGGTCATGAACTGTGGCCTCCGGAGCTAACGCGTTAAATCGACCGCCTGGGGAGTACGGCCGCAAGGTTAAAACTCAAATGAATTGACGGGGCCCGCACAAGCGGTGGAGCATGTGGTTTAATTCGATGCAACGCGAAGAACCTTACCTACTCTTGACATCCAGCGAAGCCTTTAGAGATAGAGGCGTGCCTTCGGGAGCGCTGAGACAGGTGCTGCATGGCTGTCGTCAGCTCGTGTTGTGAAATGTTGGGTTAAGTCCCGCAACGAGCGCAACCCTTATCCTTTGTTGCCATCGAGTTATGTCGGGAACTCAAAGGAGACTGCCGGTGATAAACCGGAGGAAGGTGGGGATGACGTCAAGTCATCATGGCCCTTACGAGTAGGGCTACACACGTGCTACAATGGCGTATACAGAGAGAGGCGAGCCTGCGAGGGGAAGCGGAACTCAGAAAGTACGTCGAAGTCCGGATTGGAGTCTGCAACTCGACTCCATGAAGTCGGAATCGCTAGTAATCGCGGATCAGCATGTCGCGGTGAATACGTTCCCGGGCCTTGTACACACCGCCCGTCACACCATGGGAGTGGGTTGCAAAAGAAGTAGGTAGCTTAACCTTCGGGATGGCGCTTACCACTTTGTGATTCATGACTGGGGTGAAGTCGTAACAAGGTAACCGTAGGGGAACCTGCGGTTGGATCACCTCCTTACCGAGATAGATGGAATGTGAGTGTTCACACAGATTGTCTGATGAAGATTGAGCAGAAGGTATCATTAGGCTTGTAGCTCAGGTGGTTAGAGCGCACCCCTGATAAGGGTGAGGTCGGTGGTTCAAGTCCACTCAGGCCTACCAAGATTGCTGGCAGATATTGCCTAAAGGCGAAGTTAGCGGGAAGGAGTAATGATACAAGAATCTTAATGGGGCTATAGCTCAGCTGGGAGAGCGCCTGCTTTGCACGCAGGAGGTCAGCGGTTCGATCCCGCTTAGCTCCACCATATTGCAAGATAAAACTAGATAAAAAGTTATTCAGAGCAGGCTGGCAACAGTATGCTGCGAATAATAATGCTCTTTAACAATCTGGAACAAGCTGAAAATTGAAACACACATTATTGAGAAAAATAATGTGGAGAACTCTCAAACTCCAACGTGAAGTGTATTCGCTGTCAGGAAGGCAGGCATTATGAGCGAGCAGTCAGGAATTCGAGGCGGCCAGCGCGCAGCAAGCGCAGCGTACAAAAGTACGTGAGCATTGCGAGCACTGCCCAACAAAGAATTGCTGCACGCGCAGCCATAACCTATCAGAATGATAGTGAAATAAAGACATCTTCGGGTTGTGAGGTTAAGCGAACGAAGCGTACACGGTGGATGCCTAGGCAGTCAGAGGCGATGAAGGACGTGCTAATCTGCGAAAAGCGTCGGTAAGCTGATATGAAGCGTAATAGCCGGCGATGTCCGAATGGGGAAACCCAGTGCATTAATGCACTATCGTTTGATGAATTCATAGTCAAACGAGGCGAACCGGGGGAACTGAAACATCTCAGTACCCCGAGGAAAAGAAATCAACCGAGATTCCCCTAGTAGCGGCGAGCGAACGGGGAGCAGCCCAGAGTCAGCATCGATATTAGTATCAGGAGAAGGGTCTGGAAAGGCCAGCAATAAAGGGTGATAGCCCCGTATCCGAAGATGTTAGTATTGTGAGCTCGAAGAGTAGGGCGGGACACGTGTTATCCTGTCTGAATATGGGGGGACCATCCTCCAAGGCTAAATACTCCTGACTGACCGATAGTGAACCAGTACCGTGAGGGGAAAGGCGAAAAGAACCCCGGCGAGGGGAGTGAAAAAGAACCTGAAACCGTGTACGTACAAGCGAGGGAGCCCCACCACAAAGTATTTCTGCACGCTGTTTGGCGGTTGGCGGAGCGTAGCGACGCCCAACCAATCCAATCAAGCAGTGTAAGTCCCAACGAATCAAGGCGTGATTTAGATTGAATCAGGTAAAATCTGATTTAAGACGCATCAGGCCAATTGACTGGGATGGGGTGGGTTGCCGAAGGCAACCGCCGCAAAGTACGGAGTACTTTGGGGTGGGGTGACTGCGTACCTTTTGTATAATGGGTCAGCGACTTATATTCTGTAGCAAGGTTAACCGCATAGGGGAGCCGTAGGGAAACCGAGTCTTAACTGGGCGTTAAGTTGCAGGGTATAGACCCGAAACCCGGTGATCTAGCCATGGGCAGGTTGAAGGTTGGGTAACACTAACTGGAGGACCGAACCGACTAATGTTGAAAAATTAGCGGATGACTTGTGGCTGGGGGTGAAAGGCCAATCAAACCGGGAGATAGCTGGTTCTCCCCGAAAGCTATTTAGGTAGCGCCTCGTGAATTCATCTTCGGGGGTAGAGCACTGTTTCGGCTAGGGGGTCATCCCGACTTACCAACCCGATGCAAACTACGAATACCGAAGAATGTTATCACGGGAGACACACGGCGGGTGCTAACGTCCGTCGTGAAGAGGGAAACAACCCAGACCGCCAGCTAAGGTCCCAAAGTCATGGTTAAGTGGGAAACGAAGTGGGAAGGCTTAGACAGCCAGGATGTTGGCTTAGAAGCAGCCATCATTTAAAGAAAGCGTAATAGCTCACTGGTCGAGTCGGCCTGCGCGGAAGATGTAACGGGGCTAAACCATGCACCGAAGCTGCGGCAGCAACAGCAATGTTGTTGGGTAGGGGAGCGTTCTGTAAGCCGTCGAAGGTGGACTGAGAGGTCTGCTGGAGGTATCAGAAGTGCGAATGCTGACATAAGTAACGATAAAGCGGGTGAAAAACCCGCTCGCCGAAAGACCAAGGGTTCCTGTCCAACGTTAATCGGGGCAGGGTAAGTCGACCCCTAAGGCGAGGCTGAAAAGCGTAGTCGATGGGAAACGGGTTAATATTCCCGTACTAAGGGTTACTGCGAAGGGGGGACGGAGAAGGCTAGGCTATCCGGGCGACGGTTGTCCCGGTTTAAGCGTGTAGGTGGGTCGTGCAGGCAAATCCGCATGGCTATAACACTGAGGCGTGATGACGAGCCACCAAGGTGGTGAAGTAGTTGATGCCAAGCTTCCAGGAAAAGCCTCTAAGCGATAGGTAACCGTTAATCGTACCCCAAACCGACACAGGTGGTTAGGTAGAGAATACTCAGGCGCTTGAGAGAACTCGGGTGAAGGAACTAGGCAAAATGGTGCCGTAACTTCGGGAGAAGGCACGCTGGCGTTAGGTGAAGTGGTTCGCCCATGGAGCTGAAGCCAGTCGCAGATACCAGCTGGCTGCAACTGTTTATTAAAAACACAGCACTGTGCAAACACGAAAGTGGACGTATACGGTGTGACGCCTGCCCGGTGCTGGAAGGTTAATTGATGGGGTAAGCCGTAAGGCGAAGCTCTTGATCGAAGCCCCAGTAAACGGCGGCCGTAACTATAACGGTCCTAAGGTAGCGAAATTCCTTGTCGGGTAAGTTCCGACCTGCACGAATGGCGTAATGATGGCCAGGCTGTCTCCACCCGAGACTCAGTGAAATTGAACTCGCTGTGAAGATGCAGTGTACCCGCGGCAAGACGGAAAGACCCCGTGAACCTTTACTATAGCTTGACACTGAACATTGAGCCTTGATGTGTAGGATAGGTGGGAGGCTTTGAAGTGTGGACGCCAGTTCGCATGGAGCCAACGTTGAAATACCACCCTTTAATGTTTGATGTTCTAACTTAGGCCCGTAATCCGGGCTGAGGACAGTGTCTGGTGGGTAGTTTGACTGGGGCGGTCTCCTCCCAAAGCGTAACGGAGGAGCACGAAGGTTGGCTAATCACGGTCGGACATCGTGAGGTTAGTGCAAAGGCATAAGCCAGCTTGACTGCGAGCGTGACGGCGCGAGCAGGTACGAAAGTAGGTCTTAGTGATCCGGTGGTTCTGAATGGAAGGGCCATCGCTCAACGGATAAAAGGTACTCCGGGGATAACAGGCTGATACCGCCCAAGAGTTCATATCGACGGCGGTGTTTGGCACCTCGATGTCGGCTCATCACATCCTGGGGCTGAAGTAGGTCCCAAGGGTATGGCTGTTCGCCATTTAAAGTGGTACGCGAGCTGGGTTTAGAACGTCGTGAGACAGTTCGGTCCCTATCTGTCGTGGGCGAAGGAAGATTGAGGGGGGCTGCTCCTAGTACGAGAGGACCGGAGTGGACGCACCACTGGTGTACAGGTTGTCATGCCAATGGCATAGCCTGGTAGCTAAGTGCGGAAGAGATAACCGCTGAAAGCATCTAAGCGGGAAACTTGCCTCAAGATGAGTCTTCCCTGACAGCAATGTCCTATAAGGGGTGTTCGAGACGAGGACGTAGATAGGCTGGGTGTGTAAGCGTAGCGATACGTTGAGCTAACCAGTACTAATGACCCGAGAGGCTTAACCTGACAACACCGAAGGTGTTTTGAGAAGAGAGAAGAAATTTTAGCTTGTTCGGAGATTGACTCCTGTAGGAATTTACGTGAATGGCAGTGAGCTGGCGCTAGGTGCATACTGAGGTATGTGAATGAGGCGAAAGGCTGGCCGAGATAGCAGCGTAATGAAACAGGATAGCGAAAAAAGAATTTGTCTGGCGGCAATAGCGCGGTGGTCCCACCTGACCCCATGCCGAACTCAGAAGTGAAATGCCGTAGCGCCGATGGTAGTGTGGGGTCTCCCCATGTGAGAGTAGGGAGCTGCCAGACTTTAATTATGTTAAAAAAGCCACCTAAGGGTGGCTTTTTTTGTCTAAAAAATAGCTATTTTCAATATAAAATTTGCATAACAATTTTGATCCTAATGTAATTTTTTTGTATCAATAATATAAGTGTTATTTATATTAATTTTAATGCTTACATTAATAGATAATTAATTATGCAAATTATCTTATGGTATATTTATTTGATATTGGTAATATTATTATTCTATTTTTTTAACAAAATTGAGCACCTAAACATTTATCTATTGAATATTTGATATAAGATTAAATAACCTCAATAAAAAGATAATGATTAAGGTAAACATATGTTAGCTGAACCGATGCTAAGTATTGTTGTTGCTGTATTTAATGGCGAACCATTCTTATCAAAATTTTTTAATTGTCTTGAGCAACAAAAACTAGAAAATTGGGAGCTTATATTAGTCAATGATGGTTCAACAGATAATAGCGCTTTATTATTAGAGGAATGTAGAGAACGATTCCCAAATACTAAAATTTTACATCAGCAAAATCTCGGGGTATCTGTCGCTCGAAATGTAGGAATGAATATGGCGACAGGTAAATATATAACTTTTCCTGATATTGACGATATCATTCATTTAGGGATGTATAACCGTTTATTAACGTTGGCAAAGTTGGGTGATTTAGATGTTGCTATGTGTAATGGTACTTATGTTTATATGGATGGCTCACCCTCTAAATTAATTTTTCCTTTAAAAAAAGTTCCATCGACTGACATAATTTCAGGAACTGAATGGTTACAAAAAGGTTTAAGTTCAGGTAAGTTTTTACACGTTACTTGGCTGAATATTTATAAGTTAAGTTTTATTCGTGATCATCAGTATCAGTTTGAACCGCAACTACATCATCAAGATATTCCTTGGACAACAGAAATATTGCTTAATGCAAAGCGCGTGCAGTTTATTAATGAATCTTATTATGATTATTTTATTCACAATAAATCAGTTTCTCATTCATTATGTGGCGATGCTTTACGCGTGCGTAAGGTTAATACCTATTTAAAAATTATTGATATGTTAATGGATATTTATAAAAAATATCCTAGTGCAGTAAATCAAACTCCAGCTTGTTGGTGGCAGATTGGAAAGGAAGGCTTTGGTGTTGTATTGTCTATTCAAGCAATTGAATCACCAAAAATTAAATATGAGATGGTTAAGCGTTTTTTTGACGAAGGATACTGGCAAATTACTTGGCAACATGCGACAACTTTAAAATTAAAATGGCGACTGAGTCGGCGTTATTTAAAACTAAAATCGTTACTTAAATACCAATCTTCATGATAGTTAAAAAGAGATGTTGCTAATGAGAAAATAGCACTACACTCATTATTATATTGAGAAATAAGCTAGTAATATTGTTATTAAACTTATACTAGCGTTTAAAGTTCTTACTCGACAAATGTGATGGGTTTAATGGATTAAATGGTTTTTTTCTTTATAATGAAATATTCTATGGATATTAAATAAATTTCCCAAGTAATGGATAATGTTTGCCACTGTTTGTTTAAGCAAGCAGTGGCAATTTTTTGTATCAGCGTTAAAAGAAAATTGATATTATTTTATTAAAATAAAAAAATAACATTTTCTAGTAAATAATTTAAATAAAGCGATAAAATGGCTATAAATGCTAATATAGAAAAGTCAATATTAATATAATGAGTTATAGAAAAATAGCATGGATAATTAATGTTAACATTACTTGAATTATTATCATCCGTGGCTTTATTGGTGTGGGGCACATATATTGTCCGAACTGGTATTATGCGGGTTTTCGGTACCGATTTACGCCGAATTTTAGGCCAAAGTATCGGTAAAAAATCGCGCGCATTTTTAGCGGGTATTGCTGTTACTGCTTTAGTTCAAAGTAGTAATGCAACGGCACTATTGGTTATTTCTTTTGTGACACAAGGTTTAATTTCTATCACACCCGCTATGGTTATTATGTTGGGTGCAGACGT
This sequence comes from Arsenophonus sp. aPb, assembly GCF_029873475.1. Lineage (NCBI taxonomy): Bacteria > Pseudomonadati > Pseudomonadota > Gammaproteobacteria > Enterobacterales > Morganellaceae > Arsenophonus > Arsenophonus sp. aPb. The sequence goes on along the minus strand of NZ_CP123499.1, from coordinate 2,635,293 downwards.
CGGTACCGCGATAATGGCCCGGGTGCTAACTTTTGATTTGGCATGGTTATCACCTATATTGATTTTGTTTGGTGTTATTACTTTTCTTAGCCAGAAAAAAAATCGGGTTGGTCAATTAGGGCGAGCTGCCATAGGTCTAGGACTCATTTTATTAGCTTTACAGCTTATTGTTAGTTCAGCAACGCCGATTACTCATGCATCCGCTATCCAAGCAATTTTTACTTCTTTACAAGGTGATATTATCTTAGCACTATTTGTCGGTGCGGTATTTGCTATGCTGACCTATTCTAGTTTGGCAGCGGTTTTATTAACAGCAACGTTAAGTGTGACAGGACTTGTTCCGCTTTATATTAGCCTATCAATTGTTATTGGCTCAAATATCGGTAGTGGTTTATTAGCTATGATTGGCAGTAGTCGACAAAGCGGATCAGCACGACAGGTGGCTTTAGGCAGTTTGTTATTCAAACTCATTGGCGCAATAGTGGTTTTACCTTGGATTAAACAGTTAGCTGTTTGGATAGATCATTATAATTTTAATCCGTCTGAAGTCGTGATCTATTTTCATGTGTTTTATAATTTACTGCGCTGCTTAATTATGTTGCCATTTGTTGAATTCATGTCGAGTTTTTGTCAACGGCTTATCCCCATTTCGCCTGTAGAGGTTGAGATTTTTTCCCCCCGTTATTTGGACAAAGCGGCGTTGGAAACACCTTCATTAGCAATTGCTAATGCGGTAAGAGAAACACTGCGTATGGGAGATATTGTTGAGCAAATGGTTCAACGTTTGGCTGAAGTTCTAAATGGTAATAAAATACAGAGGCGTTATATTGTTCACCTGGAAGAAGAGATTGATATGCTACATAGTAGTATTAAACTCTATTTGGCTCAAATTCAGCAAAATGAATTAGGAGACGCCGATTCTCGGCGCTGGGCAGAAATTATGGTTCTGTCGCATTAATGTTGGAAGTTTAATTTGTGGTAGTTAGAAGAATTGTTAGGCGACTAAAGTGTAAAAAGCATCGACTGGACAGAGAATTAGGCCATTGATAGGAATTTGTTGTTTATGGAGCATATGCAATATTTCTATTCCTTCCAGTAAAACTTTTGCCGTTCGGTACGTCTTAAAACCAAGCATCGCTCGATAGCGTTTTTTAATGAAACGGTGATCTTGCTCTACCATGTTATTTTTATAACGGCACTGTCTTATTTTTATCCCCAGCTCACGTTGATTAAGTGACATTAATGCAGCCCGATTAGCACCACTTTTATCAATATTCACTTCCATAGGATAGGTATTTTGATGGATAGCTTTCTTTAAAAAGCGTAATGCAGATTTTTTATTTCGCTTTTGACTAAGAATAAAATCTATCGTTTCACCACTAGCCTCTACGGCGCGATAAAGATAATGCCATTTCCCTTTTATCCTGATATAGGTTTCATCCAGATACCAGGTGCCACCATAGATTTTTCGTTTCTTTCTGGCAACACTTGCTAGTTTTGGCGTCAGTCGTAAAATCCAGCGGTGAATGGTGGAGTGATCAACAAAAATACCTCTTTCCTGCATCATCTCCTCAAGGTTACGCAAGCTTAAGGAATACGCCAGGTACCAACGTAGACAAACTAAAATGACATCGACGGGATAGTGGAGACGTTTAAAGCTTTGTTTAACAATATTCATAAGAGTCAATTATATCTGCTTGTAGTACAAGGTTTACAAATCGATCTTATCAAACAGACTCTTTTAATGCGACAGAACCTTATCTTTTGCATAGTTATCAACCCAATATTCAATCGCATCTCTAACGGTGACAGGTTTTAACGTTTCCTGAATGCTTAAGTTAAGTTGAAACTTTGGATCTTTACCAGAGGCCAACCAATGACGACACTTATCACGTAACTCACGGGCTGCTTTTAAACTCATATCAGGATAACGTCCTAACGTTATTCGATTCAGTTTTTTACCAATCCGATAAGTGAAAACCCAACTAATTCCACCTATCTTAGATATCTTCGCGCTAAGTCCTGCACCATCAGCTACAAATTCAATTTTAGGGATAGTCTTCCCGTGTAGTACTTTAAGTTTTTTGTCACTCAGTTTATTAAGTTCATTTGTCATGTCATAACCAAATTATTTATACAAATATTTATACACAGTTTGGTGTAAGAACCCAAAAACGTCAATAAACACTGGAACAATATACATACATAAAATTCATTAACATAATGATTTATAATTATTTTTTAAAATAGTGAAATAGCATGAAAACAATAAATTGAAAAATGAGATATGAACTTATTAGTAGGATTGTATCACTATTATAAGACTTCAATCCAATAGTTACTTGTTGTCTAATATTTAGTGTTCATGTTGTACCTTGATAACTTAATAAGTTGTACATTGTTCTTGTTTGATTTAAGGTCTAAATTCAGCAAATAAAATATTACTAGCAAGCGACAGTAATCGTGCTTATATTGCTGTGTCTTGCAATGTTATTATTTTGATTTATCTAGCTCTGTTTGATAAGGTGCAAGCTATATTGTGTCGGGGAGTAGCTTGATGACGGTTAGAGATCAATTACTGAAGCATATGGGAATTGTGCAATGGACATTACGCAATCCGACGGTATTGCGTGGTGAACATGCCGTGTCTATTCCTGATTCTACCCGATTAGTTATCATCGCTGATGAGCGCATTGATTTAGACAACCTTTTTGTCAAAGATATTTTACGAGCGATGATGATAGACAGTTGTCAGGTATGTTGTCTATTAACGAAAGAGGTATCGCTGTTACCGAAAGAAGTTCTTTGGCCTTGTTGGATCCTAGGCAAGCAATTAGCTATTAGTTCAAAAAAATGGGTCATCCATACTTTACCCTTGGAAGAGATTTATTTTAATCCTCAGTCAAAACGCGCTTTGTGGGCGCAAATATGCCAGTATGAAAATAATTTCGAATTTAGTACAAAGTGATTTAATCTCTGCTTTTGCGATTGAAAAAATGAGTCATGCTTTTCCCTGGAGTGAAAAAGTTTTTTACAGTAATCAAGGAAAGCAATATATTAATTTAAAAATCAGTGCGGAAAATCGACTAATTGGTTTCGCCATTACACAATGTCTACTTGATGAAGCAACACTATTTAATATTGCTATTCATCCTAATTATCAAGGTCAAGGTTATGGTGAGTATTTATTACGCTATTTGATCGATCATTTGGCAACTAAAAATATTCAAACTTTGTGGTTGGAAGTCAGACAATCAAATTATGCGGCAATTCACCTATATGAAAAACTGGGTTTTCATATTGTCACAATAAGAAAAAATTATTATCCAGCGGCAAAAAAACGGGAAGATGCAGTGGTTATGGCATTAACTATTTAGCCAGCTATATGAATTAGAAATACCTCAATTAAGTTAAAAAAAATGGTTTATATTCGATAATAGTACCATTGATAGGCGTTATTAAGTGGTAATTTGCGTGTCAATATTAGCTTAATAGAGTCTATTTGTAATGAAACAACATAGAGAAATTATCCCACTTTTTTATAAAAAATTTAAATGCATTGGTGATCAGTGTCTATCTCATTGTTGCCGAGGCTGGACGATTAATGTTGATAAAAAGACGCATAAAAAATATAAAACCGCGCACCAAATTGAAATCAAAGAGATCACCGATAAACATCTAATTAAATATCCTAATGGTAGTGGCACTAACAACTATTCTTATATCGCAATGAATGAAGAAGGTAATTGTCCCTTTTTTGGGCATGATAAATTGTGTGGGATTTATAAAACATTAGGCCCCAGCGCATTAAGTCATACTTGCCAGACTTATCCACGATCAAAAACCCAACTGGATGGCTATACGCAACATTCCTTAAGTTTTTCTTGCCCTGAAGTGGTTCGTTTAGTGTTATTTCAGCCAGACTCGATGAAATATGAAGAAAACACAGTGATTGAAAATGTTAAAATCACTGAAAAACGCGTGATTGATCAGAGTATAGCAGTCACACAAGAACATCAGGTTATACAACTATTTTGTAGTCATTTGATTATGGCAGATAGTCCTTTTATTGAGGATAATCTCTATGCCCTTGCTCAATTTATGGTCTTTTTACAATCAATTGATTACCAAGTAGAGGTCAATTATAGCCAAGTAGAAAATATATTTATGTCGTTAGTGGAAAAATTAACTAACGGTGAAATATATCAACAAAGAAAACAAGTAACATCTACAGCCAGGCATCAATTAAAGTTTTCTTTATTACTCATTATGCTACGTTTTTTTACTATTACAGATCGCTCTAAACATTATTTATTACCGGCTTTTACCAATACCATGCACTTTTTTGGTTTAGAGTCAGAATCACTCAATGAGGATATGCTAGCTAATTGGAAAAAATTGGATGATGAATGGCAAAAGGTCTTATCAACCAGTTGTCTAGCTGAACCGCAGGTGCTGAAAAACTATTTTCTTTATCGAATATACGACGAAAAATTTGGCTTATATAATTTGAAGCAGAGTTTACGATCACTTTATTATTGTTTTACTGATTATTTTTATATCAAAACATTACTGTCGGTTCAATCAGCTTATGATATTGAGGTATCGATGGAAAGTATTCAATTAATGTTTTGTCATTATTCGACCGTTACTCAGCATTCCACTAATTTACGCCAGCAGCTTGATGAATTAATTGATAAACTTAATTTTGGTGATGATTTATCTTGTTTATTATTATTAAATTAGCGGTTTTTTATTAGCAATATTTTCCCAATGCCATCTTTATTGATGGCATTTTTATATCATTTTCGATTTTTATTAAATAATGATTATATTTATATAATTTATATTGCTAAATACGAATTATATTAACTTATTTATCAAAAAATTAATTAATCGAAATTGTTATATCAGTGAATTTAAGTTACTTGTTATATAATATTTTTTTGTTTACCTTTTATCAGCTTCAATTATTTAATTATGAAGATCTCAACTTTATAATTAATTACTCTAATTAAAGCGGTTGGATTTTTTTTAATATTCAATGAAATTACTAAGGAGAAATTATGCCGACGAAATATCCTATTATTTTAGTTCACGGATTATTTGGTTTTGATAGAATAGCTGGCTATCCATGTTTTTTTGCTATTGAAAATCGGTTGAAAAAACAGGGCTATAATGTGTTTTCACCGATATTGTCTGGCGTTAATTCAAATGAAGTAAATGGAGAGCAATTATGGCTTTACATCGAGGAACTCAAGAGAAATATCGGTTGTGATAAAGTCAACTTGATTGCTTATAGTCAAGGTGCTTTATTTGCACGCTATGTTGCTGCCAATTATTCAACCAGTATTGCATCCGTAACCTCGATGAATGGTGTTAATCATGGTTCTGAAATAGCGGATCTTGTTAGAAAAGTATTGATACCAGGTAAATTAACCGAAACAGTGGTTGTTACTGCTGCTGAAATATTTTTCACATTTATTTCTTTTATTTCATCAGGCACATTAAAACCGCAAGATGGTGTTGAAGCATTAAATTCATTGACAACAGAGGTCGTCAATGAATTTAATAAAAAATATCCACAAGGTTTGCCAAAAGAATGGGGAGGTGAAGGTGATGAAGTTGTTAATGGCGTGCATTATTATTCATTCGGTAGTTTTATTAAAAAATCATTAATTAACTCGGGAATAAATGCATTTGATGTTAGTCATGCCTCATTGTTGCAATTAAATAGTTTTTTTTCTCGAGAAAAAGAAAATGATGGGCTTGTTGGGCGTTATAGTATGCGATTAGGCAAATTAATCTGTGATGATTATGATATGGATCATGTAGATATCGTTAACCAAATTGCTGGAGTCGTTTCAAATCAATATGATATACCCGGTATTTATGTCAATCATGCACAGATGTTAGCAAAAAAAGGTTTATAATATTTTATGCAGTGAAAATAAAAAATAGTCAATTGTAATAAAAGTATTAGTCGATTATTTTATAAGTTTATTTTAAATATGAAACGTGTATATTATAAGAATAATATGTTGATATTTAACCTATTATGTAAATCCTGATTTTATTTATGGCTCTCTTTATTCGAGCATATATAGATATATACCTATATTGTTCAAATTTTATAAGATAATAAGTATTTTAATTAAATAATTTATCTCTGGCTAAAAACAATTTTTTTGATATTTTTTATATTTAATTTCCCCAACGAACTAAAAATGTTTTTAATTAGTCAGTAATTTTGTTTTCAAAATGGTTTTGTCAGTGTAGAATTTTCGCCAATTTTTATACATCACGTTGTGTATGCTGGGTAGTTATAATGAAAGAGAATAGTTTTTGTCAGAAAATAGCACAGCGGAGAACCTTTGCTATTATTTCTCACCCTGATGCCGGAAAAACCACGATCACAGAAAAAGTGCTATTGTTTGGCCAAGCTATTCAAAAAGCAGGCACAGTGAAAGGTCGTGGTTCGAATCAACATGCAAAGTCTGACTGGATGGAAATGGAAAAGCAGCGGGGAATTTCAATTACCACTTCGGTAATGCAATTTCCTTATCAAGATTGTTTGATCAATTTGCTTGATACGCCAGGACATGAGGATTTTTCGGAAGACACTTATCGTACTTTAACAGCGGTCGATTGCTGTTTGATGGTGATTGATGCGGCTAAAGGTGTTGAAGATCGCACGCGTAAATTGATGGAAGTGACCCGGCTGCGTGATACGCCTATTTTAACCTTTATGAATAAATTAGATCGTGATATTCGCGATCCAATGGAATTAATGGATGAGGTTGAAAGTGAATTAAGTATTGCTTGTAGCCCAATTACTTGGCCAGTTGGTTGTGGTAAGTTATTTAAAGGAGTTTATCATCTTTACCGTGATGAGACTATTTTATATCAAGGTGGACAAGGGCATACCATTCAAGAAGTCGTTATTATTAAAGGATTAAATAATACCGAATTGGACAAAATCATTGGTGATGACTTTGCTGCTCAGCTACGTGAAGAGCTTGAGTTAGTAAAAGGTGCTTCTCATGAATTTAATTTAGACGCTTTTTTGCAAGGCAAGTTAACACCGGTCTTTTTTGGTACCGCTTTGGGTAATTTTGGTGTTGACCATATGTTAGATGGTTTGGTCAATTGGGCTCCAACACCGATGCCGCGCCAGGCTGATAGTCGTATTGTTAATGCCCAAGAAGAGAAATTTTCGGGTTTTGTATTTAAAATACAAGCTAACATGGATCCAAAACATCGTGATCGGGTGGCTTTTTTACGCATTGTGTCTGGTAGCTATCAAAAAGGTATGAAACTTTATCAGGTACGAAATAAAAAAGAGGTAGTTATTTCAGATGCGCTCACTTTTATGGCGGGCGACCGCTCCCATGTTGAAGAAGCGTTTCCAGGTGATATTATCGGCCTGCACAATCATGGCACTATTCAGATCGGTGATACCTTTACCCAGGGAGAAGCGTTAAAATTTACCGGTATTCCCAATTTTGCGCCCGAACTCTTCAAACGGATTCGTTTACGCGATCCGTTAAAACAAAAACAGTTACTTAAAGGATTAGTTCAGTTATCCGAAGAGGGTGCTGTCCAGGTATTTCGCCCTTTAGCCAATAATGATCTTATTGTTGGTGCCGTAGGAGTGCTTCAGTTTGATGTAGTGGTGGCACGTTTGAAGAGTGAATACAACGTTGAAGCTATTTATGAGCCGGTAAATGTGTCAACCGCACGCTGGATCGAATGTGATGATGTGAAAAAATTAGAAGAATTCAAACGGAAAAATGAACAGAATCTAGCTTTAGATGGTGGTGACAACCTCAGTTATATTGCCCCAACGATGGTAAATCTTAATTTAACCAGCGAGCGATATCCTGAAATTCGGTTCTGTAAAACCCGTGAGCATTAATTAATTGCATATTGATTTTTTATTATATTACCCTCACTTGTTATTAGTGGGGGGTATGACTTTTTTAGTTGTTGTATTTATTGATTTCTCCCAAACTTTTAAGGCGATAAAAATATCAGTATTAAACACAATAGTAGATATTGAATAGCAGATTGCATTTTAAGGGTCTACTATCAGTTTTAGGGGGAAAGCAATATGGGAAGATATATACCAATCACATTGGGGAATATTGAGCCTTTAACCTTCGATGATAATGCATCTGCACTTGGCAAAATAGCATTAGTCTGTGAGGGGGGTGGGCAGCGCGGTATTTTTACCGCAGGTGTATTGGATGAATTTCTCCGTGTTGGCTTCAATCCATTTGATATTATGGTAGGGACATCGGCCGGCGCGCAAAATTTATCGGCCTATCTTTGTCAACAACGCGGTTATGCCCGTAAAGTGATTACTGATTATACCACTAAATCTCAGTTTTTTAGTCCATTACGTTTTATTCGTGGTGGCCATATGATTGATTTAGATTGGCTAATTGATATTACTTCCCGTGAATTACCTCTTGATTTCTCAAAAGGATTGTCTTGCTTAAATAGCGGACGTCAATTTTTAATTAGTGCATGTCGCTATGAAGATTTTAGTCCGGTTTATTTTCAACCCACGCAAGATAGCTGGTTAGATATTATTCGGGCGTCTAGTGCTATTCCCGGATTTTATCGCCAGGGGGCGGTATTTAATGGCCAGCTTTATCATGATGGCGGTATAACTGCTTCAATTCCTGTTGAGGAAGCTTATCGCCGTGGCGCAAAAACAATTGTAGTGATTAGAACAGTTCCTTCGGGAATTTATTATACATCCGAATGGTTAAAAAGGATGACTCGCTGGTTGGAACACCGCAATATACGGCGGATGGCCAAGATGATCAAAGTACATATTAAAAGCTATCAACAGACCCAGAAATTTATTGCTGCGCCACCGCCAGGTATCCAAATTTTTGAAATTTATCCACCGAAACCTTTAATGAGTTGTGCATTAGGTAGCCGTGCTGCAAATTTAAATAGTGATTATCATATTGGACGTCAATGTGGCCACTATTTTTTAACTAGTTTAAGTGACTATTTTTCTGCTAATGATTTAGTATCTTACCCATATTCACTTGAAAATAATCAAGTGGTTAATTCAGCATCTTTATCAGCTGATGTGATTTCGAATCAACAAGATGAAGAACCTAAATCAGGTGATGAAGGATTAGTCATTGATGTTCGTTGACACCCATTGTCATTTTGATTTTCCTCCTTTTATCCATGATATTGAAGATAGCTTTTTGCGTGCTGCAAAAGTTGGCGTGACCGATATCATTATCCCGTCAGTGGGTATTGAGAATTTAGAGCGAGTATATTCACTGGCACAACAACATCCGCATTTATATGCCGCATTAGGTTTTCATCCTTTGTATATTGCAAATTATTTACCGGATCATTTTACTGAATTAGTGGCATTATTGCAGCAAAACAGCAATAAATGTGTTGCTATTGGTGAAATAGGCTTAGATTATTTTGTTACGAATGCCGAGGTTAAGCAACAACAAGCATTGTTGATCCAGCAATTAAAGCTAGCTAAACAATATGAGTTACCGGTTATTCTGGTTCTGTCGCATTAATGTTGGAAGTTTAATTTGTGGTAGTTAGAAGAATTGTTAGGCGACTAAAGTGTAAAAAGCATCGACTGGACAGAGAATTAGGCCATTGATAGGAATTTGTTGTTTATGGAGCATATGCAATATTTCTATTCCTTCCAGTAAAACTTTTGCCGTTCGGTACGTCTTAAAACCAAGCATCGCTCGATAGCGTTTTTTAATGAAACGGTGATCTTGCTCTACCATGTTATTTTTATAACGGCACTGTCTTATTTTTATCCCCAGCTCACGTTGATTAAGTGACATTAATGCAGCCCGATTAGCACCACTTTTATCAATATTCACTTCCATAGGATAGGTATTTTGATGGATAGCTTTCTTTAAAAAGCGTAATGCAGATTTTTTATTTCGCTTTTGACTAAGAATAAAATCTATCGTTTCACCACTAGCCTCTACGGCGCGATAAAGATAATGCCATTTCCCTTTTATCCTGATATAGGTTTCATCCAGATACCAGGTGCCACCATAGATTTTTCGTTTCTTTCTGGCAACACTTGCTAGTTTTGGCGTCAGTCGTAAAATCCAGCGGTGAATGGTGGAGTGATCAACAAAAATACCTCTTTCCTGCATCATCTCCTCAAGGTTACGCAAGCTTAAGGAATACGCCAGGTACCAACGTAGACAAACTAAAATGACATCGACGGGATAGTGGAGACGTTTAAAGCTTTGTTTAACAATATTCATAAGAGTCAATTATATCTGCTTGTAGTACAAGGTTTACAAATCGATCTTATCAAACAGACTCTTTTAATGCGACAGAACCGTTATTCTTCATTCGCGCAAAAGTCATGATCACTTAGCTGCTTTATTAAGACGATTTGATGTGCCGAAAAAGGGAGTTATTCATGGATTTTCGGGCAGTTTATCGCAAGCAAATGCTTTTATCCGGTTAGGCTATTTTATCGGTATTGGTGGTGTAATCACCTATGAGAGAGCTAAGAAAACCAGGGCGGTAGTTGCGCAATTGCCGCTAAGGTCATTAGTACTTGAAACTGATGCGCCTGATATGCCATTAGCCGGATTTCAGGGGCAGATTAATCGTCCGGAAAGAATACATTTGGTTTTTGAAGCATTATGTAACCTTCGGCAAGAGTCAACAGAGGAAATTGCAAGGCAACTTTATAATAATAGTTTGCAACTATTTAATATCAAAAAAAGGCAGACATAATATGAATTAATTAATCATACCAATAAATTATTTAATTATAATTATGTGTCTATTTAGATAATTTTTGCTTGCAATATCGCTTTTCGTAAGTGATATGTGTCGCAAAATTTATTTTTTCGTGATTTTTCGTTATGATTATTTGTGATACGGACTGCAAGTTATTAATGCGAAATCGTTATAATGTCTGCGCATTAAACTGACAGTTTATTCTTTAAACAATAGAAATTTTTCATTTGAAATAAAATACACAGGGATATTATTCATGCAACTCATTATGAGCCTGCTAGGGATGGTAGTATTGATTTTTATCGCTATCATTTTTTCCAGTAACCGTCGAGCAATTAAATTCCGCACCGTATTTGGTGCTTTTATTATTCAAATGACAATGGGAGCATTTGTTCTCTATGTTCCAGCTGGCCGCCGTACTTTGGAAACTGTATCTGATGCAGTCTCTAATGTGATTGGTTATGGACAAGTTGGCATGGATTTTATCTTTGGTGGTTTGGTCTCCAATAAAATGTTTGAACTGTTTGGCGGTAGTGGTTTTATTTTTGCCTTACGGGTTTTACCGGTCATTGTTTTCTTCTCCTCATTAATCGCTGTCCTTTATTATCTTGGTATTATGCAGTTCTTTATCAAAATATTAGGTGGACTTTTGCAATGGATATTAGGTACCTCACGCACCGAGTCGTTATCGGCAACCGCTAATATTTTTGTCGGCCATACAGAGGCGCCATTAGTTGTCAGACCCTATATTGCCACAATGACTAACTCTGAACTATTTGCTGTTATGTGTGGTGGATTAGCTTCTGTTGCTGGCTCAGTATTGGCCGGCTATGCGCAAATGGGGGTGCCAATGGAATATCTAATCGCAGCATCTTTTATGGCAGCACCTGGCGGATTGTTATTTGCCAAATTAATGGTACCGGAAACAGAGAAAACCCATGATGCAGTCAATATGGTCACTGTGGCGACTGGCGAAGAGCGGCCAGTTAACATTATTGATGCCGCCGCCGCCGGAGCCTCTTCCGGTATGCAACTTGCTTTAAATGTCGGTGCGATGTTGCTGGCATTTGTTGCATTGATAGCTTTGCTTAATGGCATTTTGGCGGTGATTGGTGGTTGGATCTATATACCAGGCTTATCATTAGAATTGATCTTAGGCTGGATCTTTGCGCCAATAGCCTATTTGATTGGTATACCCTGGCATGAAGCGACGATTGCCGGTTCATTTATCGGGCAAAAATTAGTGGTTAATGAATTTGTTGCTTATATGAACTTTGGCGAATACTTAAAACCTGATAGCGAGGTGATTGCCGCAGGTAAGCAAGTACTTTCTGAGCATACTAAAGCAATAATCTCTTTTGCATTATGTGGGTTTGCTAATTTGGCTTCAGTTGCCATATTACTGGGTGGTTTAGGCGGAATTGCACCAAATCGGCGTAAAGATGTTGCTCGCTTGGGTTTGAAAGCAGTATTAGCCGGTTCATTATCTAATTTGATGAGTGCCACTATTGCTGGCTTCTTTTTATCGTTAGCGGCAATGTAACCTAATAAGATTGATATATTAAACGGTTGTTTAAACACTGAAGCAACAATGTCATTAGTTTTAGAGAATTATATGATGGAATTAAAACTTGCTGCGCAACGCGCATTAAATTTGATGGATTTAACGCTGCTAAATGATGACGATACTGATGAAAAAGTGAAGATATTGTGCCATCAAGCAAAAACCGCCCGAGGAAATACAGCTGCGATATGTATTTATCCTCGCTTTATTCCATTGGCACGTAAGATTTTAACTGAACAAAACACCCCGAATATTCGAATTGCAACAGTAACTAATTTTCCATTTGGCGGACAGGATGTCGCGATCGCAGTGACTGAAACACAAGCAGCTATTGCCCATGGAGCAGATGAAGTTGATGTTGTTTTTCCTTATCGAGCTTTAATAGCCGGTAATAAGCAAATTGGTTTTGAACTGGTTAAAGCGTGTAAAGAAATTTGCCGAACGAGCGGTGTTTTACTGAAAGTTATTATTGAAGCTGGTGAATTAAAGCAGGCAGCTCTTATTCGTCAAGCTACAGAAATTGCTATTACTGCTGGCGCTGATTTTGTTAAGACTTCAACGGGTAAGGTAGCGATAAATGCTACCTTAGAGAATGTTGAAATTATGCTTAAGGTTATTCGAGATATAGGGGTTGCTAACCAGGTGGGTTGTAAGGTGGCAGGTGGCGTTCGCACAGTAGAGGACGCGGCTCAATATCTAGCATTAGCCGATCGCATCATGGGAAAGGAGTGGACGGATATTCGTCATTTTCGTTTTGGTGCATCAAGCTTATTGGCTAGTTTATTAAATACATTAGGATGCCAAATAGATAATTTTGCTGGCGACTATTAATTTATTGATCTTTTTATGCCGTATTTCAGTAATTATTGGCTGGCAAAAAAAACGAAAGTATCTATTTTTATAATCTAAGAAAATGATCGCTAATAAAGCAGTTTTTAAATACTAGCATCGATTAATATTTTGTATTTATTAGTGCTAGTGAATAGTTATTATGAATTCGGATTATGGAATGCGTTATTTTTTATTTAATAATGAATTAATTGAATTTGAACTAACCAAGGGTAGTTATGAAACGTGTATTCATTATGGTTCTTGATTCTTTTGGTATCGGCGCTACACCTGACGCTGATAGATTTGGCGATGCTGGTGCGAATACGTTAGGGCATATTGCGACCGCTTGTGCGCAAGGGAAGGCTGATAAGGGTCGTAAAGGTAAACTCTATTTGCCTAATTTAACACGTTTAGGGTTAGGAAAAGCCGCTGAGGGATCATCAGGAACATTTCCAATCGGCCTGGATGAAGATGCTAAGATTATCGGTGCTTATGGCTATGCAAGTGAGTTATCTTCTGGCAAAGATACTCCATCAGGTCATTGGGAGATTGCGGGAGTACCGGTTTTATTTGAATGGGGATATTTTGCTCAGGAAAAAAATAGTTTTCCACAACAATTATTGGATAAGCTAGTTGCAGCGGCCAATCTGCCTGGTTATCTGGGAAATTGTCACTCTTCTGGTACGGTGATCTTGGATCAATTAGGTGAAGAGCACATGAAAACAGGCAAACCTATTTTCTATACTTCAGCCGATTCAGTGTTTCAGATAGCCTGCCATGAAGAGACTTTTGGCGTTAAAAACCTTTACCAGCTTTGTGAGTTAGCGAGAAAGACGCTAGATGATGGCGCTTATAATATCGGGCGGGTGATTGCTCGTCCTTTTATCGGCAATAAAGCGGGCTGTTTTGAGCGTACAGGTAACCGACGAGATTATTCCGTTGAGCCACCCGCACCAACGGTCTTGAAAAAACTGGTGGAAGAAAAAGCTGGTGAGGTAATTTCAATTGGCAAAATTGCCGATATTTATGCCAATGTAGGCATTACTAAGCAAGTAAAAGCGACAGGTATTGAAGCACTCTTTGCTGCAAGCCTTGAGGAGATCAAAAAAGCGGCTGACAATACCATCGTATTTACTAATTTTGTTGATTTCGATTCCTCATATGGTCATCGTCGTGATGTTGCAGGTTATGCGGCGGGACTTGAGTTATTTGATCGCCGATTACCTGAAATGTTGGAATTAATTGAAAATAATGATGTTTTGATTATTACCGCTGATCATGGTTGTGACCCAACTTGGCCGGGTACTGATCACACGCGAGAAAATATTCCTATTTTAATTTATGGTCCGAAAATAAAGCCTGGTGCATTAGGTCATCGACAGACCTTTGCTGATATTGGTCAAACCATTGCACAATATTTTGGTTTGTCGCCAATGGCATATGGCAAAACGTTATTTTAAGTATGATGGGAAATATCCGTTCATATTCCCAATATTATCGATAAGAAATTAAAGGAAATTTATTTATGGCTACCTCACATATTAATGCTGAGATGGGCGATTTTGCTGATGTTGTTTTGATGCCTGGCGATCCATTACGTGCCAAACATATTGCAGAAAAATTTTTGACTGACAGCCGCCAGGTAAATGATGTTCGTGGTATGTTAGGTTTTACTGGTAATTACCAAGGCCGAAGAATTTCTGTGATGGGGCATGGAATGGGCATCCCCTCTTGTTCAATTTACATGACAGAGTTAATTACTGACTTTGGTGTTAAAACGATAATACGAGTTGGTTCCTGTGGGGCGATTAGCCCTAAAGTAAAATTACGCGATATTATTATTGGCCTAGGCGCATGCACCGATTCTAAAGTTAATCGACTAAAATTTGATGATAATGATTTTGCTGCTATTGCTGATTATGACTTGGTACATAATGCTGTTAGCGCGGCTAAAACAAAGAATATTAATGTTAGGATAGGTAATATTTTTTCTACAGATCTGTTTTATTCACCTCAAATGCAAGTATTTGATACGATGGAAAAATATGGCATTTTGGGTGTGGAAATGGAAGCCGCTGGTATGTATAGCATAGCGGCGGAGTATGGTGTGAAAGCACTAACTATTTGTACGGTTTCTGATCATATTCGTCTTGGTGAAAAGACAACTTCGGCAGAACGACAAACGACATTTAATGAGATGGTTGAAATTGCATTAGAATCAATATTATTACTGGATTAAAAAATAGATCATTAAATTTAAATCAAGTAAGAAAGCAGATTTTAATCTGCTTTCTTTTTAGCAATTTTTATTTTTTTGCTGATCGCGACTATTGCTTGTTGATAAAAATGGTAATTTTGGCCAATCTATTGGCATCGATCTTGATAAGATATTAGCCAGAATAAAACCGATAGTGAGTGCTAGCAATAACATAATCTTTAATAAATTAGCCATATTATCTATTTGTTTAGATCCTATACTGAATTGATGAGTATCGATGGTTAAACGTAAAAAACCTTTTGGCTTTTCTGTATCAAAGATTGGAACAACCAATTGATAGTTTACATAGTTGTGGCATGGGGGTTGATTAAGAGATAACCGCTCTCGTAAAGCAACCTTTTCACCCGCATGCTGAATTTGGGTACCATCATTAAGATAAACGCTTGCATCAAGAATATGTTCATTAATGGTTAATTGATTAAGAATGGCAAGGATCTGTTCATTATTAAAATTCTTACCATCACTTTGAATATAATTGGATAAGCTAAAAGCGACTTGTTCAGCAAGTGTAGCCGCTAGTTCTTTAAACTGCTCGATTCTGATTTGCTGATGTGAACGACTAAAATAGGTAGCTCCTTGGATTAGAATAACCAGTAAGGAGAAGCAAATTAAAATGATAACTGTTTTATGTAATCGAAACTTTAATTTCGTTTTAATCATAATCGGCTCTTTTAAACTTAGTTCATTATCATATTGCCAGAGGTTGAGATGATAGGGTAGTTTAAAAAGTTATTTTTTTGTTTGCTAATTGTCACAATTAGATTACGGGAGTATTAATTGATGTCGACCAGTTTAACCTATTGTTATTTGCCTAATGAGATCCAAAAGTGGCCTGGATTACCACTTTCATTGAGTGGTGAAGAAATTATGCCATTGGATTATCGGGCTGGTGATAGTGGTTGGTTGCTTTATGGGCGAGGGCTTAATAAACAACGTATTAGTCACTTTCAACGGCGCTCTGGTAATGCCATTGTCATTGTTTCTTCTTGGCGTATTGATGATTATCAAGTCGTTCGTATTGCAGGTAGCTTAACTGCAAAAATAAAGAAAATAGCTGAAGAGTGTAGTCTAGATGTTGTACCGCTGGGGAATATTCCTCGTTTACGTGCGCCAGGACTGTTGGTGATGGATATGGATTCAACAGCAATTCAAATTGAATGTATTGATGAAATTGCTCGTTTGGCCGGAGTTGGCAAGCAGGTTGCTGAAATTACTGAACGCGCCATGCTAGGGGAAATTGATTTTAATGAAAGTCTTAGAGACCGAGTAAAATTACTTGCTGGCACCGACATCAAAATTTTGCAAAATGTATTAGCGCATATGCCACTGACACCAGGCTTAACGAGTCTTGTCCGTAAATTGCAGGCGTTTGATTGGCATGTTGTTATTGTTTCAGGTGGATTTAATTTTTTTACTAATTATTTAAAGGAAAAATTAAAATTAACCGCAGCGGTGGCCAACAAACTAGAAATTAAAGATAACAAATTGACCGGTAAAGTGAATGGCAATATCGTGGATGCAAAAGTTAAAGCCCAAACCTTGATAAAATTAGCCAGACAATTCTCTATTCCAATCGAGCAAACCGTTGCTATTGGTGATGGCGCCAACGATGTAAAAATGATCCGTAAGGCGGGGCTGGGTATTGCTTATCATGCGAAACCTAAAGTACAGGCCAGAGCAAAAGTAGCGATTCAACATGCTGATTTGATGGGGGTACTTTGTGTGTTAAGTGGTGGTTTAAAGCATGAAGAACGTTAATTATTAGAACAATAAATAAGAGAGGCAATCGCGGTGGCAAAAGCAGTAAAAAGAGCATTTGTCTGTAACGAATGTGGTGCAGATTATCCGCGTTGGCAAGGCCAGTGCATCGCTTGTCATACTTGGAATACAATCACAGAGGTAAGGTTAGCTGCCAGTACTTCCTCACGAGCAGAACGCTTTAATGGTTATGCCGGGGGTGCTGTGGGTAATAAAGTACAGAAATTGTCTGCTATTAGTTTAGAAGCATTGCCACGTTTTTCTACTGATTTTAAAGAATTTGATCGCGTACTAGGTGGTGGGGTGGTACCGGGTAGTGCAATCTTAATTGGTGGTAATCCTGGTGCAGGTAAAAGTACATTGCTGCTGCAAACTATGTGTCGGCTTTCATCACAAATGAAAACTTTATACGTCACCGGTGAGGAGTCTTTACAGCAGGTGGCGATGCGAGCTCACCGATTAGGGTTACCGTCCGATAATCTTAATATATTGTCTGAAACCAGTATTGAGCAAATATGTTTGATAGCAGAGCAGGAACAGCCAAAATTGATGGTGATTGATTCTATTCAAGTCATGCATATGGCAGATATACAATCATCTCCGGGTAGTGTGGCACAAGTGCGAGAAACTGCCGCATATCTCACCCGATTTGCTAAAACACGAGGGATCGCCATTATCATGGTAGGGCATGTGACTAAAGATGGTTCTTTGGCCGGCCCAAAAGTGCTTGAACACTGTATTGACTGTTCAATAATGCTCGACGGTGAAGCAGACTCACGATTTCGTACTTTAAGAAGTCATAAAAACCGATTTGGTGCGGTTAATGAACTGGGTGTATTTGCCATGACGGAAAAAGGGTTAAAAGAAGTGAATAATCCTTCCGCTATTTTTCTTAGTCGGGCAGAAGAGATCACTTCGGGCAGTTCGGTGATGGTGGTTTGGGAAGGAACACGCCCATTGCTGGTGGAAATTCAGGCATTAGTGGATTATTCAATGTTAGCTAATCCACGGCGGGTTGCTGTCGGCTTAGAACAAAATAGATTAGCAATTTTGCTGGCTATTTTGCATCGGCATGGTGGATTACAGATGTCGGATCAAGATGTTTTTGTTAATGTTGTTGGTGGAGTTAAAGTAACGGAAACGAGTGCCGATCTTGCGTTGCTGTTTTCTTTAGTATCAAGTTTCCGTAATCGTCCACTGCCGCGTGATGTTGTGGTTTTTGGTGAAGTCGGTTTGGCTGGTGAAATCCGTCCAGTACCGAGTGGCCAAGAGCGGATCATTGAGGCAGCAAAACATGGTTTTAAACGCGCGATTGTCCCTTATGCGAATGTACCCAAAAAACCATTACCTAATATGCAGTTATTTGGGGTGAAAAAACTGTCAGAGGCATTAACGGTTATGGAAGACTTTGATTAACCGGAGAGGCGATGAAACAGTTTGATTATTTGAAACAGGCAATTAAGCAGACGGGTTGTACTCTACAACAGATTGCTACCGCTTGCGGCATGACTAAAGGTTATTTAAGCCAATTAATTAATGATAAAATTAACAATCCTAGCGCGCGAAAAATTGCCGCCTTACATCGTTTTTTAAATATTGAATATCCATTAAAGCCTAAACGGATTGGCATAGTATTTGGTAAGTTTTACCCCTTACATACTGGCCATATTTATTTGATACAACGCGCATGTAGTCAAGTCGATGAATTATATGTCATTCTTTGTCATGATGAACCACGTGATCGAGCGCTTTTTATTGACAGTTCTATGTCACAGCAACCGACAGTAAGCGATCGGCTAAGGTGGTTATTACAAACTTTCAAATACCAAAAAAATATTTATATCCATTCCTTTGATGAGCAAGACATCGAGCCATACCCACATGGCTGGCAAGTATGGAGCGAAGGAATGAAGAAATTTTTAATGGCAAAAAATATTCAACCACAATTTATTTATTCAGGTGAAGTGGATGATATTGCGCATTATAAAAAATATCTTGGTGCAGAAGTGGTACTTATTGATCCTGAGCGCACATTTATGAATATTAGTGGTCATCAAATTAGGCAAGCGCCATTTCGGTATTGGGAATATATTCCAACAGAAGTAAAACCTTTTTTTGTCCGTAAGGTAGCCATATTAGGAGGTGAGTCGAGTGGTAAATCGACTTTAGTTAACAAGCTGGCAAATATTTTTAATACCACCAGTGCCTGGGAATATGGTCGTGATTATGTTTTCTCTCATTTAGGTGGCGATGAGATGGCGTTACAATATTCTGACTATGACAAGATCGCATTGGGTCATGCAAAGTATATTGATTTTGCCGTTAAATATGCCAATAAAGTCGCGTTTATCGATACTGATTTCATTACCACCCAAGCTTTTTGTAAACGATATGAGGGGAAACCACATCCTTTTGTGCAAGCATTGATAGATGAATACCGTTTTGATCTGGTTATTCTACTAGAAAATAATACCCCATGGGTGGCTGATGGATTACGTAGTTTAGGGAGTGATGAGGAACGCAAAACATTTCAAAATTTATTGATTGAACTACTGGTTGAAAATAAAGTGCAGTTTGTGGTGGTTGATTCGCCTAATTATGATGAGCGATTTTTACGTTGTATTGAGCTGGTTCAGCAATTACTTATGCTGGATGAAAAATCTCCAAGACTTTAAATGATAAGGCTCGCTTTAGCAAGCCTTATGCTATTAGGATTATTTATTTGCTCATCTTTTTATATTTGATGCGATGAGGTTCTAGCGCATCAGCGCCCAATGTCCGTTTTTTATAATCTTCATATTCGCTAAAATTACCTTCAAAGAAAGTGACTTTTCCTTCATCCTGATAATCAATAATATGAGTAGCAATTCGGTCAAGAAACCAGCGATCGTGGGAAATAACTAATGCACTGCCAGGAAATTCCAGTAATGCATTTTCTAACGCGCGTAATGTTTCGACATCCAAATCGTTGGTTGGCTCATCCAGCAGCAGCATATTCCCACCAACCTGGAGTAGTTTTGCCAAGTGTAAACGGCCACGTTCACCACCAGAAAGTTCGCCAACGCGCTTACCCTGATCAACACCTTTGAAATTAAAACGCCCGACGTAGGCTCTACTTGGAATTTCAAAATTACCGATGCGCATAATATCTTGCCCACCGGATACCTCTTCCCACACCGTTTTGTTATTGTCCATCGAGTCGCGGAATTGCTCAACCGAGGCAACTTTAACGGTT
This sequence comes from Arsenophonus sp. aPb, assembly GCF_029873475.1. NCBI lineage: Bacteria > Pseudomonadati > Pseudomonadota > Gammaproteobacteria > Enterobacterales > Morganellaceae > Arsenophonus > Arsenophonus sp. aPb. Next base: position 2,614,845 of record NZ_CP123499.1, on the reverse strand, counting down.
TCACCCAAAGTGATGGTGCCAGAGTCAGGCTGTTCTTGACCTGAAATCATCCGAAAAAGGGTTGATTTTCCTGCACCATTTGGACCGATAATACCTACGATAGCCCCTTTAGGGATTGAGAAACTGAGGTTATCAATTAAAATTCGATCACCATAAGATTTACTGAGATTTTCAACCGTTAAAACTTTGTCGCCAAGACGCGGTCCTGGCGGAATGAAGAGCTCACTGGTTTCATTACGCTTTTGATAGTCAACACTGTTTAACTCTTCAAAACGGGCTAAACGGGCTTTTCCTTTTGCCTGGCGACCTTTAGGATTTTGTCGGATCCACTCAAGTTCTTTTTCGATCGATTTGCGGCGAGCTGCTTCGCTGGAAGCCTCTTGTGCTAGGCGAGTCTCTTTTTGTTCCAACCAAGATGAATAATTACCTTCCCATGGAATACCCTCTCCTCGATCAAGTTCCAGGATCCAACCGGCAACGTTATCTAGGAAGTAACGATCGTGAGTGATAGCAACTACGGTGCCTTCGTAATCATGTAAAAACCGTTCTAACCAGGCAACGGATTCTGCATCCAAATGGTTAGTTGGCTCATCAAGTAATAGCATATCGGGTTTTTCCAGCAGTAGCCGACAAATAGCTACTCGACGTCGCTCTCCACCGGAAAGTTGTTCTATTTTTGTCTCCCAGGCAGGTAAGCGCAATGCATCGGCGGCACGCTCCAACTGATTATCCAAATTATGACCATCATGTGATTGCAAAATGGCTTCTAACTGTCCCTGTTCTTTGGCCAATTTATCAAAGTCAGCATCAGGTTCAGCGTAGGCAGCATAAACTTCATCAAGGCGAGTAAGGGCATTTTTTATTTCACTAACTGCCTCTTCGACTGCTTCACGTACGGTATGATTAGGGTTAAGTTTTGGTTCCTGAGAAAGATAGCCAATTTTGATCCCTGGGTTAGGGCGTGCTTCACCTTCAATTTCAGTATCGATGCCAGCCATAATGCGAAGTAAGGTTGATTTACCCGCTCCATTAAGGCCTAGAACGCCAATTTTGGCACCTGGGAAGAAACTTAGAGAGATATTTTTTAAAATATGCCTTTTCGGTGGGACAATTTTTCCCACTCGATGCATGGAATAGACGAACTGTGCCAATTTATTCTACCTTTTTGCTTATTGAATAATTTTAGATATCAACGTGTTGCTTATCTCATTTGAAGAAATATATTCAGGCATTTGGTTAAATTCTGCCTAAATTGCGATTAATAATATTAATAAGATCTTAATCAAGATTTATTTCTGATTTTTAGCATAAAGTTTTGTTAAAATAAATGATTACCTTATCCATATTGTATTAAGCCATTTAATTGAGCAAGTAGGTTGCTGAGTGCATATTATACACGATCCTATTTACTATCATTAGTAGTTTAGTTTTTAGCTAGGATATTAATTGTCAAAGGTACTGACAATCATTTTGCCATTCTATGGAATTGTATTTTTATGATCTATTTTTAATTATCTCAGTGATTATATCTGTTTTTGATAATAATATTTCTATATAGATATTGTTATCTTAAACAGGAGTGAACAGCGATGTCGAAAAAATGGTGGCAAGAGATAATATTGCTGATGATACTCTGGTTACCTTTCCATGCTCTGGGGGACTCATTAACCGCTCAACGTGAGCGTTATCAGGCAATTAAACAAGCCTGGGATGCTAATGATAACCAGCGAATTGCAAGCTTGATGCCAACATTAACAGAATATCCGCTTTATCCCTATTTAGAATATCGGCGATTGACACAAGATCTTAATACAATATCGATAGCACAAGTTAATGATTTTATTAAACAATATCCTTATTTTCCTCTCAATCAAAAGTTATCTACCCTTTTTGTCAATCAGCTTGCCAAGCGTAGCGAATGGCATAGCCTGCTAGCTTTTAGCCCGACACCGCCGAGACCAGTTATTGCACGCTGTAATTATTACTATGCCAAATGGCAAATAGGTAATAAGCAAGCGGCGTGGCAGGGAGCGAAACAGATTTGGTTGCACGGTTATTCACTACCCAAAGCGTGCGATCAACTTTTTACCCTTTGGCAACAAGCGGGTCAATTAACCACTGAATTGATTTTGCAACGTATTTTTTTAGCTATTAAAAACAATGATACTGCTCTGATCACCAGCTTAGTCAATCGTTTACCCGCTAAGGATCAAATTATCGGTCAACGCTTGGCTAAATTACAGCAAGATCCCTCTTTAGTCGTGGAATTCGCTAGTAAGGTCAAGCCATCGGAGTTTAATCGACAAGTAATATTAGTGATCTTTAGCCGTTTTGCGCGTCAATCGGTAGAAAAAGCCAAGCTAGCGATCCCAATGATTACGCAAGCACAGAAAATGAACCATATACAACGACAGCAATTGAAAGAGGATATCGCCTGGCAATTATTCGGTGATGTGACGGTACCACAAGCGAAGTGGCGCGATGATGTTATTCAACATTCATCCTCCATTTCTTTGCGTGAACGAAGGGTGCGTATAGCGTTAGCAAGCAACGATATGCACTCACTTGCGCAATGGTTAAAACGTTTACCGAAAGAGAGTAGAAATAAGGAAGAGTGGCAATATTGGCAGGCGATCGCCTTAATCGCTCAAGGCAAACATAACCAAGGTAAAAAGATATTATTTAATTTGGTCAAGCGACGCGGATTTTATTCCATGGTTGCGGCACAAAAATTAAACATTCCGTATCCTATTAATATTGCACTTGCCACTAAACCTGAAGAAGATATCGATTCATTGCCTGAAGTGCAGCGAATTGGCGAATTGTTGTTTTGGCAAAAGGAAAATTTAGCGCGGACTGAATGGATCAATCTGCTTATCAGGCAGAAAAAAAACCGCCAACAGCAACTAGCACGCTATGCATTTGAACATCGGTGGGCTGATTTGAGTGTACAAGCGACAATTATTGCCAAACTATGGGATCATTTAACAGAACGTTTTCCTATTGCCTGGGAACAAGAATTTGAGCGCTACACAAAAGATAAAAAAATTGATAAAAGTTTTGCCATGGCGATTGCCAGACAAGAAAGTGGTTGGAATCCACAAGTGCGTTCTGCGGCGGGTGCGATAGGTTTGATGCAATTAATGCCACAGACAGCACAACAAGTGGCTAAATCTAAAGGCATTGTAGATTATACCGATAGTAGTAAATTGATTGATCCAGCAAAAAATATTGAGCTTGGAACCGCATATTTAGAGACCGTTTTTGAGCAATTTAGTTTTAATCGGGTATTAGCTTGTGCAGCTTATAATGCAGGTCCTGCCAGGGTGACACGTTGGTTGGCCGTAAGCGACGGAAAATTAAATGCTATCGCTTTTATTGAAACTATTCCATTTTCTGAAACCCGACGTTATGTTAAAAATGTACTAGTCTACAATCTTTTTTATCAGCATTTTCTTGGCAAAACAGTTAAACTGTTGACAGAAGGTGAATGGCTGATGAACTATTAGTGCTATTTGTATCCATCACCGAGCCATTTATGTTATGCTATTGTACTAGTTAAATAGTATGGCGGTATATATTATGGAAAGCTATCTTATTGATCCAGCCCTTCAATCTGAAGAAAATAGTGATTGGCAACGCTTTGTCGAATTATTGCGCAGTGCTTTTCAACATGAGTTACAACAACCCATTTTACAATTATTTTTAACCCCAGATGAACGTTTGGCGCTCGGGACAAGAGTGCGGATTATCCAGGCATTAATGGAAGGAGAAATGAGTCAGCGGGAGCTTAAAAGTGAGTTAGGTGTCGGGATTGCAACCATCACGCGAGGTTCTAATAGTTTGAAGAGTGCGACTAACGAGGTAAAAGTTTGGTTGGAACAGCAGTTACTCAAGCCATAAAAAATGTTTTATTAATTGCCTAAATATACATCTTTAGCCAATCTTTATACGATTTAGTAAAGATGACATGACTTAGTCGTCATGCATCATATTAAGTTCTTTATAAATTTCATGTTGGATAGGTGCTAATGCTAAAATAAGTGCTTGCTGGTAAACACTGGTACGGCTGAGTAAACCATTGGTAAAAAAACCAATTGCCCCTTCGTTATGTTTAATATTAGCCATACCAGTGATACTCGCCATTACATCGCCTAACTCGCTGCCTTGCTGGATGTTAAACAGAATTTGCTCAGGCAACATAATACTAGCAGAACGCGATTCACCTCGAATTTGTTTATGCTCAATACTAATCCAGGCAAAAGTCATTTCATCTTCAATGCCAGCTTCTATACCGACCCAAAAATCTGCTTCAGGTCGGACTTGGCGTGAGGCCATAACGCGCTGGCGTGCACCTGTGCGGGTTTCTGTATTACCAATTGGTTGCTTGGCTACGTCACTACTCACATTGATGCTCTCGATTTTATAATTGCTTGTACCAAAAACTGCTTCGAATGCTAAATGAATAGCGTTTATTTTGGCCGGATTTGCGGTTGCTGCGATTACTTTATACATTAATTAGTATCCTCTAGAATATTATTATGTGCAGTATAACGGAAAATTATTATGTTACAGGTCTATCTTGTTCGCCACGGAGAAACTGAATGGAACGTGGCTCGGCGTATTCAAGGACAATCGGACAGCCCACTCACTGAAGTTGGTATTAGACAAGCTAAATTGGTTGCTGAAAAAGTTAAATCAATTGGTATCACTCATATTATATCCAGCGACTTAGGGCGTACCCAGAAAACGGCAGAAATTATCGCGCAAGCTTGCCATTGTAACATTATTCTTGAGCCGCAGTTAAGGGAATTGAACATGGGAATACTTGAGGGGAGGGCAATTAGTTCGTTAAGTGATGAAGAAGAGCGTTGGCGTCGTAGTTTGGTTAATGGAGCTCACGGGGCACGTATTCCCGATGGAGAATCTATGGGAGAGATAACTAAACGCATGTTTACTGCTCTAGAGGAGTGTCGTTCTTTGCCAGCGGGAAGTCTACCTTTATTGGTTAGTCATGGGATAGGGTTAGGTGCGCTTCTTAATCGCATACTAGGTGTGCCGACTTACGCTGAAAGACGTTTACGTTTACGTAATTGTTCTATTTCAAAGGTAGATTTTCAGAAAACGCCTTGGTTAGCGAATGGTTGGGTAGTAGAAACCGCGGGGGATATATCTCATTTAGTTGAACCAGCATTAGATGAACAGCAAATTTAACGTTGATAATAATTAAATAATGTAAGAATAATCTTGCCAAGGGAAAAATTCCCTTGGATTTGGTCAACTAGCAACTATTATAATCAATTAGTTTTCAGTGGAGGGAGAGGTGTTTTTTTAATCGGCACAAAATAATCAAATGCGACCATATGGTTTTCTGGATTATCGTAGTTACATTCAGGGTTATTAGGATCTTTAAGAAGATAATGTTCTATATCGTGTCCAGCGCGTCGGGTTAGATTGAGATTAGGCATATAAACACCATAAATCATATACAAAAACTGTTGTAGATCGCTTTTAGTTGGTTTTCCTTCATAAGTAAAGCGGGCATAATCACCGCCTTCGATGATAATTGAATGGTATAAATTATTTTTATTATCAGCATATTGTGGTTCGACTGCCGTGATATATAAAACAGTTTGTTCATCGTCCTTTTCTGAGCTATGTACGACCCGATGTAATCCATAAACTTCATTAGGTATATTTTTTGCTTTATCTTGATAATATTGCCAGAAATGTTTGCGCATTTCGGCACATGCAGTAGACCACTCTTCTAATATATATGAACAAGTTTGTTCTATTCCCATTAAATGTTTGGGTTCCAGTGTGACAAAGGAGACATTAGGTAATTTTTGTTCTTCTAAAGTAATTGGTGGTTGCATACCTGTAGCACACCAATCTTCATTACGACGATAGAGAGCCGGTGTAATGCCAAATTGTTTTTTAAACGCACGGGTAAAGGTTTGCTGTGAATCAAAACGGTATTGCAGTGCAATATCAAGAATTGGCCGACTAGTCAGCCTAAGAGCAACAGCTGCACGGGAAAGTCGGCGAGCACGTATATAAGAGCCAATCGCTTGCTGAGTAATGTTTTTAAACATCCGCTGTAAATGCCATTTTGAATAACCTGCTTTAGCCGCGACGTTATCAAGAAATAGCGGTTGATCTAGATGCGTGTCGATCCAATATAGTAAATCGCGGATAATATTGTTTTGATCCATAGAAGTACCTGGTTTAAATAATCATCTATAAATAGTATAAAGACTTTATAATAAACATCCATTTAATACTAAGTTGCTTTATATGGCTATTTTATTATTTTTATAGATATTAATAATGTAAAAATAATTTTATTATTAAATGAGTATTAAGGAAAATTAATATCATGCGAGATTTATCAAAATTACTATCTATTTTAATAATATTTTTTCTACCGAATACAGTATATGCAGAAGAAATCGGTTCTGTTGATACTGTATTTAAGCTTTTTGGTCCTGATAATAAAATTGTTATTGAAGCATTTGACGATCCGGATATTAACAATATAACTTGTTATCTAAGTCGAGCAAAAACAGGCGGTATTAAAGGAGGTCTTGGCCTGGCGGAAGATACTGCTGATTCGGCAATTTCTTGTCAGCAAGTTGGGCCAATAATTATAGATGACAAAATTAAATTAAATAATAAAAAGGGGCAAGTTGTTTTCCAAAAACGTACTTCATTGATTTTCAAAAAACTACAAGTAGTACGTTTTTACGATAAGCAACGGAATGCACTTATTTATTTAACTTATTCAGACAAAATAATTGATGGCTCGCCTAAAAATGCGATTAGTGCCGTGCCAATTATGCCATGGCATTAATATATATATCAAAACCCCGATCTAAATAAAAGGGGTTTAATATTCTATATTTATTCTTCAATATCACCACAGAAACGATAACCTTCACCATGGATGGTGGCAATAATTTCCGGTGTATCGGCTATCGATTCAAAGTGTTTACGAATACGGCGGATAGTTACATCAACCGTTCTATCATGTGGCTTTAATTCACGTCCGGTCATTTTTTTCAATAGTTCTGCACGTGTTTGAATTTTACCTGGATTTTCACAAAAATGTAACATAGCTCTAAATTCACTACGTGGTAATTTATATTGATCACCGATCGGGCTGATTAAAGAGCGACTATTAATATCCAGTTCCCAGCCATTAAATTTATAACTTTCAACCTGACGACGTTCGCCACTGATTTGGCAAAGATTCATGGTGCGCGAAAGCAAATTTCGGGCACGAATTGTTAATTCACGAGGATTGAAAGGCTTAGTTATATAATCATCGGCCCCAATTTCTAATCCTAATATCTTATCAACTTCATTATCACGCCCAGTAAGAAACATCAGCGCGACATGAGCTTGTTCACGTAATTCGCGTGCAAGTAGCAGACCATTTTTGCCTGGCAAATTAATATCCATAATGACCAGGTTAATATCATTATCAGATAAAATATTGTGCATTTCGGCACCATCAGTAGCTTCATGTACAATATAGCCTTCTGCTTCGAAAATGCTTTTTAAGGTATTGCGTGTGACAATCTCGTCTTCAACAATCAAAATATGTGGGGTTTGCATATGTGCTACCTAACTCTCTACAATATAAATTACCAGATTTACACACTAATGTTTCAAGAGCATGCTTTCTCTAATTTCGTTTTATAATACTAATGAAAGCTTAGCGAATATCATTAAAGTTCATATAAATTTTTTGTAACAAAAAAACAATTATGCCGAACCTAAAAGAAATTTACTAAACAATTCTTTTCTCATTTTATGTTAACAGCAATATAACAGCTAAAAGGCTATTTACCACCTAAAAAAATGACTTTTGTTGATACACGTCAAAATCGAAATAAAGCTATTATAAAGATTATTTCTTAAATTATATGATTTTTTGTGTCATAAAATATTGTATTTATATTAAATTAGGCGTTAATGTAATTTATTTGAAAAAAATAAACGCAAAGCTTCGTATTATTATTTATCTGTGAACATACAAGCATTCGTGACGGTAAATAGATAAAAATTCTTATTTATTTGGTTATGGATGTTTTTTTATCTACTTAAAGTTAAATGTATTCTGTACGTGAAGTTACTTAACAAAGATATAAATATGTTTAATTGATTTTAGTAATTAAAGAACAAATTATTTGACTTTGCATTAAAATTGCTTTAACCAGTATATAGCTAAACATTTTTTAATAAAAAAGTTAGGACTGTGATGCGTAAGAGCTGCTTCAATACCACCATTATTACCACTACCGTAACCATTGGTTATGGGGCGGGCTGACGCATAACTAAAATCGAAATCAAACAGAAAGCCCGCATCCAAACAAATGATGCGGGTTTTTTTTAACCCAATTTCAGGAGGAAAAAACCAGTGCGTGTGCTCAAATTTGGTGGAACGTCGGTTGCCAATGATAATAAAATGCTTAACGTTGCAAATATTGTTGCGGATAAATTTACAGCAGGACCGGTGGCGCTAGTTTTGTCAGCACCAGCTAAGATCACAGACTATCTTGTTGCTATGATCGATGCAGCGACGTCGGGCGCTGATATTACTCCACATCTCAAAGGCGCTAATGAAATCTTTTCTACTTTGATCTCCGGTTTACAGGAAAAGCAAGCCGATTTTGCCTATGAAAATATCAGGCAAATGATTGACAATGAGTTTATTCAAATTCAGCAAATATTACAGGGTATTGCGCTATTGGGATTGGGACAATGTCCAGCAAGTCTCCAGGCCGGATTAATATGTCGTGGCGAAAAAATTTCGATTACGATTATGGCATCTCTACTGCGTGCGCGTGGTTACCGAATAACAATTATTGATCCAGTAAAAAATTTATTCGCACAAGGATCTTATCTCGACGCGACAGTCGATATTCGTGAATCCAGCCAACGTATTAGCGCATTGAATATACCTAAAGATCATCTTATTTTGATGGCGGGTTTTACTGCCGGTAATGGGAAAAATGAACCGGTAATATTAGGGCGTAATGGCTCAGATTACTCAGCCGCAGTTTTAGCTGCCTGCTTACAGGCGGATTATTGTGAAATTTGGACTGATGTTGACGGTGTTTATACTTGTGATCCTCGTATCTTGCCAGAGGCTCAGTTGCTAACAGAAATATCTTATCAAGAAGCTATGGAGCTGTCCTATTTTGGTGCTAAAGTTCTTCATCCGCGAACAATTGCTCCGATTGCCCAATATCAGATCCCTTGTTTAATTAAAAATACCTCCGCACCTAATGGTAACGGTACTTTAATTGGTAATATTGAAAATAGTGCATGTATGCCAATTAAGGGGATCACTAGCCTTAATAATATGGCGATGATTAATGTCTCAGGGCCTGGTATGAAGGGCATGGTAGGTATGGCCGCTCGTATCTTTTCTGCAATGTCCCATAAGAGAATTTCCATTGTGTTAATCACGCAATCCTCTTCTGAGTACAGTATTAGTTTTTGTGTGCATCAGGATCAGTTATCACAGGCATATCAGGCACTGAATGCAGAGTTTTATTTGGAATTAAAAGAAGGTTTGCTTGGATCATTGGATATCATCGAGCAGCTAGCTATTATCTCAGTCGTGGGTGATGGTATGCGAACTTGCAAAGGAGTATCTGCTCGTTTTTTTTCAGCTTTGGCACGTGGCAATATTAATATTGTCGCTATTGCACAAGGATCTTCTGAGCGCTCAATTTCTGCCGTGATTGATAATAGTATGACTACTATCGCAGTGCAGTTATGTCACCAAATGTTGTTTAATCCCGATCAAATTATCAATGTTTTTATTGTTGGTGTTGGTGGTGTTGGTAGCGCTTTACTAGAACAAATTTACCGGCAACAAAATTGGTTAAAAAAGAAACATATTGATCTGCGAGTTTGTGCAATTGCTAATTCGCGGCTGATGGTAACGGATATTAAAGGATTAACACTGGGTAATTGGCAACTAGCATTATTACAATCTAAACAATCTTTTAGTTTAAGTGATTTATGCCAACTACAAGATAAACATTGTTTTTTTAATCCAGTTATCGTTGATTGTACCGCAGATCAGCAAATAGCTAAGCACTATGTTTTTTTGCTCAAGGCAGGATTTAGTGTTGTTACGCCAAATAAAAAAGCTAATACCGCTAGTATGGATTACTATCGCCAGATCCGATTAGTTGCTGAGCAATCAAAGCGTAAATTTCTGTATGAAGCGAATGTTGGTGCAGGGTTGCCTGTCATTGAAAATTTGCAGAATTTACTCAATGCCGGTGATGAACTGCTAGCATTTAGCGGGATTTTATCTGGTTCACTTTCCTATATTTTTGGTTTACTTGATGAAGAAATGTCTTTATCGCAGGCGACGCGGTTAGCTAAAGAAAAAGGTTTTACTGAACCGGATCCGCGTGATGATCTTTCTGGTATGGATGTTGCGCGTAAGTTGCTGATCCTGGCGCGTGAAGCCGGTTACTGTCTTGAGCTTAGTGATATTGAAATTGAACCTATCTTGCCTATCTCTTTTGATGTTAGTGGTGATGTTAACCATTTTCTTCAACGGTTAACCCGATTAGATCAAGATTTTAAAATAAGGGTTGCCCAGGCCGCAGCACAGGGAAAGGTCCTTCGTTATGTCGGTTTAATTAAAGATGGTTGTTGTCAGGTAAAAATGGTAGCCGTCGATGAACATAATCCTCTTTATAAAGTTAAGAATGGTGAAAATGCTTTAGCATTTTATACCCGCTATTATCAGCCCATTCCTTTAGTATTAAGGGGTTACGGTGCGGGTAATGAAGTTACGGCAGCAGGAGTATTTGCCGATATATTACGGGCCCTAACAAGGAAAATAGGAGCATAAAATGGTTAAAGTTTATGCACCCGCATCGATAGGCAATGTCAGTGTTGGGTTTGATGTATTAGGTGTGGCTATCTCTCCGATTGATAATCAGCAATTAGGAGACTGTGTCTCAGTCGTGAAGGCGGATAAATTTAATTTGAAAAATAGTGGTGCTTTTGTTGGCAAATTGCCCCAGCAGCCACAGCAAAATATCGTTTACCAGGCCTGGCAACTGTTTTGTCAAGAATTGGGCCAATCTCTTAATGTTGAAATGACATTGGAAAAGAATATGCCAATTGGTTCTGGATTAGGCTCGAGTGCCTGCTCAGTGGTAGCCGCCCTGATGGCATTAAATGAGTATGCCGGTCGTCCTTTTGATAAAAACAGCTTGTTATTAATGATGGGGCAATTAGAAGGCCGGGTGGCTGGTAGTATTCATTATGATAATGTTGCGCCTTGCTATTTGGGCGGTATGCAGCTTATCGTCGAACAAAATAATATGATTAGTCAAACAATCCCAACTTTTGCTGACTGGATTTGGGTGATGGCTTACCCTGGTATCAAGGTTGCGACAGCAGAAGCGAGGGCTATTCTGCCAACGCATTATCAACGGCAGGATACCATTAATCATGGTCGATTATTAGCTGGTTTTATTCATGCTTGTCACACACAACAAACTGATTTAGCGATCGATATGTTGCAGGATGTGATTGCTGAGCCCTATCGTGCTCAAATATTGCCCGGTTTTATATCCGCCCGCGAAAAAGTAAAAAATCTCGGCGCAGTTGCTTGTGGCATCTCTGGCTCAGGGCCGACATTATTTGCAATTTGTTATGAAAGAAAGACCGCAGAAAAAGTAATGCAATGGCTGACACAATATTACCTACAAAATAGAGCAGGTTTTGTACATATGTGTCGTTTAGATCAAGTTGGTGCAAGAGTGATAGGCTAAAAATGAGATTATATAATTTAAAAAATCAAAACCAGCAGGTCAGTTTTGTTCAGGCAGTAAAACAGGGGCTTGGTCAGCAGCAGGGCCTTTTTTTCCCACTTAATTTACCAAAACTAAGTGATGAGCAGCTAACTAAATGGTTACAGTACGATTTTATAACCCGTAGTAGCCATATCTTATCCACCTATATTGGCGATGAAATGCCGTTTGAACAAGTGACAGAAAGCGTCAAAGAGGCATTCAATTTTCCGGTAATGGTTAGGTCAATAGAAGAAAATATCGCCAGCCTGGAGTTGTATCATGGTCCAACCTTAGCATTCAAAGATTTTGGTGGGCGGTTTATGGCACAAATATTGGCACAAATTGCCAGTAATGAACCTATTACTATATTAACTGCGACTTCAGGTGATACTGGTGCAGCCGTTGCCCATGCTTTTTATCGTCTCAATAATGTTCAGGTAATTATTCTCTATCCGGAAAATAAGATCACCTCTTTACAGGAGAAGTTATTTTGTACACTCGGGGAAAATATCCATACTATTGCTATCAACGGTGACTTTGATGATTGCCAAACACTGGTAAAACAGGCATTTGATGATGAAGAATTAAAACGGCTATTATGCTTGACCTCCGCTAATTCGATTAATATTAGCCGGTTATTGGCACAGATTTGTTATTATTTTGAGGCCGTTGCCCAGCTACCGGTTGAAAAACGTCAGCAGTTAGTTATTTCGGTACCCAGTGGTAATTTTGGTAATTTAACTGCCGGCTTATTTGCTAAAGCAATGGGGCTGCCGGTAAAACGTTTTATTGCCGCCACTAATGTTAATGATACCGTTCCACGTTATCTGTCCGAGGGGCAATGGTTGCCACATCAGACAATAGCGACACTGTCGAATGCGATGGATGTCAGTCAGCCAAATAATTGGCCACGGATAGAGGCGCTTTTCCTGCGCCAAAAATGGGCGCTTGATGAACTTAGTTATGGTGTTGTTGATGATAGAATGACCGCAAAAACCATGCAACAACTGGCGAGTAAAGGTTATATTTCTGAGCCACATGGCGCAGTTGCTTATCGTATTTTACGTGATCAGCTGCAAGATGATGAATACGGAATGTTTTTAAGTACTGCACACCCAGCTAAATTTAAACAGAGTGTAGATAGTATTCTCGCTAAATCATTACCATTACCAGCCGCTTTAGCAAAACGGGCTAAATTACCGCTATTTTCCCATCAGTTACCCGCTGATTTTGTTTTATTACGTAAATTTTTGCTCCAGCATGTGACTAGATAACAAAGAATTGAAATGGAAGCGTTAGCTTCCATTGTTAAGCCAGTTGAGATCGTTTAAAAACTAGCTCATTATCTTTGGAAGCAGCGTCATCAAATTGATAACCAGCTAAATTAAATTCAGTCAGTTGCTCAATATTTTTTAGTTGATTTTGAATAATAAAGCGACTCATTAATCCACGGGCTTTTTTAGCATAAAAACTGATAACTTTATATTTGCCCTTTTTTTCATCTAGAAAAATAGGTTTAACAATATAAGCATCCAGTTTTTTGCTATTAATGGCTTTAAAATATTCATCTGATGCTAAGTTAATTAGAATATTATCGCCTTGGTTATTTAAGGCTTGATTAAGATTTTCAGTAATAATATCCCGCCAAAAAGCATAAAGATCTTTTCCTTGTTTATTATTTAGTTTAGTTCCCATTTCTAATCGGTAAGGTTGCATCAGATCAAGTGGACGTAATACACCATATAAACCGGATAGAATCCGAAGATGTTTTTGGGCAAAAGTAAAATCTTTTGGCGTAAAACTGTCCGCTTGCAGGCCGGTATAGACATCACCTTTAAAGGCCAAGAGCGCTTGTCGAGCATTCTCTAGCGTAAAAGTAGTATGCCACTGTCCAAAACGAGCGGCATTTAAACCGGCTAATTTGTCACTAATATGCATTAGACTGGCAATTTCCGCTGGTGTAAGTTTACGGCAGATCTGAATCAATTGCTCTGCCTGTGTTATTAGGGTTGGCAGGCTATATTCAGTTGTAGTCAACGGACTTTCATAATCAAGTGTTTTGGCTGGTGAAATCGTGATAAGCATAATTAATACCCAGTAAAATTCAAAAATAAGCGACTTCATCAAAATGATGTATTGCTATCATTTGGGTTATTTGTAGCATTTATCGTTAATTATTGCTATTCAAACCACAGTAGGTTATGAAAAATGGCATGCTAAATTTGTTATCGATAACAATGGTTGGTGCACTTATTTGTTGTAATATCAATGCATGATATTATCACAGCAAGATAGGATTGTGAGCCTCGGCTTCATCTCAATAACGACAGGATTAAAAAATGAGCGATAAATTAACCTCTTTACGTAAAATAACGACGGTTGTGGCAGATACAGGGGATATTAGCGCAATAAAGCTTTATAAACCTGAAGATGCCACCACTAACCCCTCTTTGATCCTTAATGCGGCTCAGATCCAAGAATATCAGCCACTCATTCATGAAGCGATCAAATGGGCACGGGAGCAAAGTGATTCACGCGAGCAACAAATCATTGATGCATGCGATAAGTTGGCAGTTAATATTGGTTTAGAAATCTTACAATTAATTCCAGGAAGAATTTCAACCGAAGTTGATGCGCGTCTTTCCTATGATAGCGATGCATGCATTAAAAAAGCGCGCCGTATTATTGAACTTTATAATAGTGCCGGCATTAAAAATGATCGTATTTTGATAAAATTAGCTTCAACCTGGCAAGGTATTCGCGCAGCAGAACAGTTAGAAAAAGAGGGTATTAACTGTAATTTAACCCTATTATTTTCTTTTGCTCAGGCACGTGCTTGCGCTGAAGCCGGCGTTTATCTGATCTCACCCTTCGTCGGTCGTATTCTTGATTGGTATAAAGCCAATACCGATACAAAAGAGTATGCTCCACAAGAAGATCCTGGCGTTATTTCTGTTACACAAATTTACAATTATTATAAACAACATGACTACAAAACGGTGGTAATGGGGGCCAGTTTCCGCAATAGCGGTGAAATTTTGCAACTGGCAGGCTGTGATCGTTTAACGATTGCGCCGGCATTACTTAAAGAACTTTCTGAGTCTCAAGGTGAAGTGGTTCGCCAATTGGCATTTGATGGTCAAACACAGTCACCCCCTAAACCTATGACGGAAGCCGAATTCTATTGGCAACATCATGCTGATGCTATGGCGACCGACAAACTGGCTGAGGGTATTCGTAAATTTGCTATCGATCAGGAAAAGTTGGAAAAAATGGTTGCAGAGCAAATGTAATTAATATTTCTCTGTTATAAGTAAAAGCCTAGTGGATTATCTTACTAGGCTTTTGGCTTTTATTTGTTGGTCTAAGGGTGCTTAAGGGAATAATATTATTTATCTTTGTGTTGCTACAGCAAAAGTTGAATAGATTTAGTATTAAACATCTTGTTTTCCATATCGAATTTGAGGATCTCATGGATAAATTACGGATAGGTTTGGTTTCTGTTTCTGATCGGGCAGCGAAGGGAATTTATCAAGATCAGGGGATCCCTACACTTAAAAATTGGCTTTCCACAGCACTTAAAACCGCTTTTACCATTGAGTCACGTTTGATCCCTGATGAGCAAAAAATTATTGAACTGACACTTTGTGAATTAGTTGATGATCTTGCTTGTCATTTAATTTTAACTACCGGTGGTACTGGGCCGGCGCTGCGTGACGTAACACCAGATGCTACACTGGCGATTGCCGATCGGCACATGCCGGGTTTTGGTGAACAAATGCGGCAAATTAGTTTGCATTTTGTCCCAACGGCGATCCTTTCGCGTCAAGTTGGCGTGATCCGTAAGCAAACATTGATTTTGAATTTGCCTGGTCAACCAAAATCTATTACAGAAACCTTAGCCGGTTTAAAAGATCAACAGGGAAGCGAAATTGTTGCTGGAATTTTTGCTAGCGTACCTTACTGTATCCAGTTATTAGAAGGCCCCTATGTTGAAACCGATCCCAACGTTATCAAAGCATTTAGACCTAAATCAGCTATGCGTTAGCATGGATCACCTTGAGGATTTTTGACATTAGAGAATAATGATAGTCATGATTAGAACAACAGTTAATTGCGTTGCCATCAAATAGTGTCAATTGTCAAATACAAAATTTCTTCATTGCTGTGATAGTGATGGCTGCTGTTGCCTAGGCGCTATTTTCGGCCATATTCACACTATCGAAAGACAAAAGATCCGGCCAGATCAACATCAATTCACGCTAGCCAAATTTTTTCCGATATTTAATCGCTTCACTGACAGTTTGGCAGTCATAAGCACTAATATAAGCTATGGTGCGCAGTTTTTGTGCCCACACTGACTGGTGCTGTTGCAACTGCTATATTATCCAGCCCAGCTACGCCTAAAAACAGGGTTTAACAGCCGCACTATTTTGTGCAGCTGGCAAAGATTGAATACCGGTTTTACGACCATCCAGGGTGTTTAAGCCACTTGATAATATCGGCGGTAATTTCGTCTTCGGTTTCGCCTGAGCGGCAATTGCCTGCAATGTCGGTGCCAGTGTGCCCGTTTTCCCAGCTTGACTTATCGCACTTGGCAGATCCGTAATCAGCACCGGTTTATTCGGCGGAAAGGTTTTTCATCGGCTTCTATTGCGATACAAACCATACTAATAATCATGGTGCTAATGTTACCAATTGGGCGGGTGCCATCATTGAGTTCAATCACACGCATGCCGTGGTGATAATCTTGCACTATACAATAACTTCATTTCGATTCCTTTTTATGGTGTTATTTAGTGCGTAAGTCGCATGAGATTGTATTTGTTTGAAGGTTGAAACAAAAAATGAAAGTGAAAAAGCATCATTAATTAAGAATAACATCTATAGGGTTACATTTTTGTCAATAATATCTTTATAGTGAGGTTGTTTATTATTATGAGGTTTTGTTAAAATTTAATCAATAATAATTGATGCCAGAGTTATGTATTTTCTTTTATTATAAACAGGGTAAAATCTATTTTGAGATATAGTTAAATAATAAAAAATAATCGAGATTTTTTATTTATAAATGATTTCAAAGTTGAATAATTGATGGTTATTTTTTTATTGAAAATAACAAAAATAATATTACATTAAAGAGGTTAATTATAATTAATTACATTGCTCTTACTTTTTGCAAGTTAACTTTACATATATTTAAAGTTAAACCATTTAGTTAAATAGTTAAATAATTTAATTGTTAAATATTAACTCTTTGTAATTTAACCTAAGTTAAATAATTTAGTAAGCTATATTTCATCAATTCAAATTTCTTTTCCATGTTAACTCCAAAAATTAAAAAATAAAGAAAGATAAATATCAGCAGTTATTTGTCTTAACTTATTAATTTTTTAAAGCTATTGCTTACCAGCGCTAGTTAGCATGAATGCTTTTCTTAAATTAAATTAAAATATATTAATGTTTTTTTGTCATATTTTTGATTGGGTAATAATATATTTAATAGCTTTTAGTGTTAAATGTCATTAATAAATAATTAGATAATAATGTTATTTTATTCAACCAAATGTTACATCTAATAAAACGATGTAAATAATAATTTATTTTTCATTAAACCTAACAATGACTAGTTAGAATGTGATAAATCTTTTTTGCCATCTATTTAGGAATATATGAATAATTCAATCGTAAATAAATTAACACAAATAATGGGGTATAGAATGATAATCTGAGATAATTTTAAGCATTTATAAAAAATTCAAGCTTTTGTTATAACACGTTCTGAAGATAGCATTTTTAGTTAATAAATGCTTAAGAGGAAATGTTTATGAAAAAAAATAATATGAAAAAAGTAATTTATTTAGCAACTATCATATCGATTTTACTTAATGCTGAATTTGCTTTAGCAAATGATAATATTGTTAAAGCTTTTAATGGAGCAGAATTCCATCTGACAGGTAATTATTATCATGCAAACACAACAGATATTATTCAAAAAAAAACACCAGTCCTTTCATTTGAAGGTCTATCTAAAGAAGGCGGAAAACAAATAGTTAACGGTTACAAGCAAGTTTTTAAAAGTGATGTAATGGGCGATTACATCAAGCTGCAACTTGGTTTAGTAAAAAAACAAATATTAGAAAATGACCAACGTACTATTCTTAAAAATATTGATGTTATAAAAAAACAATTTCCTGAATTAATTAGTTTTTGGCAAGGACTCGCAGCAGCAACCAATCATACTTTAGACGAAATTTATTTGGTTGCCTGGGCTGAAGAGGGTTTATTCGCTAAGGAAATTCAAACAGAAACGGATAATGCGCTAAAAAAAATGGCTGAACTGAAGAAAAATAGTTCAGCATGTACCGCGATAGGATGGTCAAATGGTATTTTAGGTCAAACCCAAGATATGAATGTAGTATATTCTGGTTGGGGCGCTATTTGGCAAAGCCCAGACTTAATTGTGCATGCACCAACGCCCTTCTTTACCTCAATCGTAATGGGGAAAAAATTAGCTACCACGACAAATATTATTGAAGGCTTACGTCAAGGAAGTGGTAAAAATGGTGTGCCTATTAGTGCGGTTCTGATGGCAATCGTTGCCAAAAACGATAATGTCTATAAAATCCCTGCTATTTTCACTGATTTGAAAACCAACGGCGCATATTCACCAAGCTTTGTTGATTTAAATAAGCAAATTATTACCATAGAAATAACAGATAAAGGTAATAAAGTGATTGATGGCACACAGAAGGGCTATATTGTTCATACCAATCATCCCATCGGTGAAGAAAAATGGATGGTGCAAAAATATGCCCAAGGTAATTGGCGGTTGTTTGATAATTTATCTGCAAATACATTATGGCGGCTTAATACGGCTAAATTACGTGCTATATATAGCCCAGAAAAAAGTGTTGATGCATTAAAAGATTTATTTCGTTCTAAACCAGTATTAATGCAGGGTTACAAGGGAAACGCTTTCGTTACCACAAATGCCATAATACATGATCTAAGAGCAGGATGTACCTATGGCACTACTTGGTCGCCAAAAATCCAAGAGTTTACTAAAGTTTGTTTTGACGTAAATAGTAAATAAAAATTTAGTTTAACTATCTTAGTATATTAATTTTATCATTCATTATTCCTGAATATATTAAAAATACTCAGGAATTTTGTTAATTTAAGAAGATATGCTAGTGCCGGCTCATATTCAATCACCGCACCATCAGAATAAACCCGATGATCAGCCGTCAGTGAGGCGGTGGGCTCGGGGTAGTGGTCGGAAAAAATACCCATTAGCACAAACGCAGTCGTCAGTTCGCCGCCGATGGATAAGATTAATACTTGCTCGCCAATGCTTGGCGCGTGCATCGTGCGACTTGAACCGGCGCGTAAGGTAAGCCAATTTAGCCAATCGGTGGTCAGGTTACCGGTTTTCACCCGACAGCCCTGTTTCGCTTTGACGTCAACCACTACTCCGACACGAATAAGATTGCGAATTAAACGTAATAATTGAGCAGAATGCATAAGTTCTCAGGCAAAAATCATTTAGATTAAGCCTGCCATAACGGAGGCGGATCACTCAATGTGTTGGCAATTGTCTCTTGTGTGATACAAATAAGGTTGCATAATGAGAGTGAAATAAATTGACCGAGATGTAGTTTATAAACCACAATTTAACCATGAAAGAACGTAAACTTAAACAAACCGCCGTTTTTCATGCCTGGGAATCCAAGTTAAGGGATCGCCGGGCGAGAACCTTGATTGCCACGCGCTTGTTTCGCTTGGCAATGGATTAGCGGGCGATGTTACGCCGGTCGGGGAAGGGATCAGCGAACTGCGTATTCATTACGGTCCGGGCTATCGGATTTATTTTCAACAGCGCGGTGACACAATTATTGTTTTGTTATGCGGTGGGGATAAAAGCACACAGTCCAACGATATTTTATTGGCTAAGAAATTAGCAAAAGAGTGGATTGATGAGGTGAATGATGATTAAAAAATTAACAAGTTATGATCCGGCTGAGGCGTTGGTCGATGATGAAGAAATTGCCTTTTTTATGGCCGATGCGCTGGAAACGGGCGATGCAAGTTATATCGCTAAAGCTATCGGTGTAGTGGCTCGGGCAAAGGGCATGACACAAATAGCGGCACAAACCGGGCTATCCCGTGAACAGCTCTATCGCTCATTTAGTGACGAAGGTAACCCAACTTTAAAAACCACTCTGGCAGTAATGAAAGCATTAGGCGTTGATTTAACCATTAAACGCCATTAAGGCGCTAATGGGTGAGAAAAACCAATATCTGATCTTCCAGATGGACGATGTCAGCGGGGGTCAAACCGAGTAACTGTCGAGCTGGATAGCGAATAGGATGATAACGCCCTTTTTCCGTTAAACCAAAGTGGTGCGTTTCAGCAATTGCCGTCACTTGCGGTGAAAAAAAGAGTACCGCCTCGCTATCATTGGCATCGCGGCGTAAATATTTAGCACTGGCCAGTTTTTTAAACATGCGGCTTTGTTTATGTTTACGCTGGCGACTAATTCGCTCTTTTTTTATCGCAATAAAACGTTCAATATCCCGTCGATAAAAAGAGCGCTCTTGATTGTTATCAACATCAATACCGGTGATCACTTCACCACGTCCCGTTTTTTGACTACGCCAGTTTTTTAATTGCCGATGCTGTCCTCGCCAGAGAAAACGTAACGCGCGCAATACGGTCACAAAACTAGCCTTGCGGGGGGCATAAGGGCTGCCGTCAGGATTCTGCTGGCGGCGAATGCGTTTGAGTTGATTGATTCGCAAATCGCGGGCAATCAGGCGCGATAGTTGTTTACGCTGAGCCGGCGTTAATTTCTTTAACAGTACCGTCAGCATGCTATCGAATTGCAGTAGCGCTTTATCATTCATTGTGATGACCAATTGCTAAAGGGATCGGCGGGCTCTGGGATCGCGGTAACCAGATAGTTGCCCTCTTTTTCCGTTACCAATACCCGCTCTGTTAGCGTTAATTCGATACTAATATCGGCGGTTTGATTATTGTGGATCACCGCTTCAAATTTAAATCCATCATGACGTTTATCCGGGTTGGCCAACAGTTCCGGCTGATAGCTTTTTAGCCAGTCAACGATCACGGCCAGCAGAATATTTTGATCACCGCTAAACCGTTCAGCAATAAGATTCACCGTGTATTGATATTCATAGGAGAGCGACGCTGCCATCGTCGCCACAATATGGCCGTTTCGACAAACAGAGACAGATTATCGGGGTTTTCCATAAAGTAGGCGATTTTCTCTGCCAGATAGCGGCGTAATTCAGCAAGTTTTTTCATGTTAGCGCTCACGCTCAATGGCTCGAATAGCTTGTTTATCTAAATTACATTGCTCAATCACCGTTAGCAGAACCTCATTTAAGATGAGCATTTCACCCCAGCTCATTTGTGTCGCGATAACAGGTGGCAGGCAATCAGCCAGTAGTGGGGCGGGTATCGCCGGATAAGACACGGTCACGTATGCGGTATTACTTAATGAAGCATCGACGCTTTTTCGGCGCAAATATTATCTTAATGGCTCTCATGCCGGTTATATCCTCTATATCAGTAATCCCTCTCAAAGGCCGCAGGATATTGACAATATTCGCGAGGCGCTCAAAAGCAGTAAAGGACCGGGAAATTTTCGCAATCTGTTTTTGTATTCGCCGGACGGTAAAAAAGATGGTATCCAGACCATCCCGTTATCGGAGGCGGCCGCCAAAGATGAATTTTTAAATATTAAAAATGTGAGCTGGGACGATATGTTAGCCGCTCACCGCGTGCCGCCGCAAATTATGGGCATTATCCCCGGTAATGTTGGTGGCTTTGGTGATGTGGGAAAAGCGGCCAAAGTGTTTGTACGCAATGAACTAATACCGCTACAAAGCAAGCTAAAACAGCTCAATAGCTGGCTCGGTGACGAAGTGATCCGCTTTGCCGAATATTCGTTAAATGATAAAAATTGACAGATCCAATTCTATTTACTGTATAACAAAAAATAGATTGGATAATCTATTTGAGGCATTGCTGTTATTTCCAACAATGCCATTTTATTTATTTCTAAGCGACTCTATTTGAAGCGTTTATCGCCAGGCTGGTGGGATAATTTTTTGCAATGTGTGCTTGCAGTGCTCGTTAGCATAAATAGTCATCTTATCAGCCAGTATAGCGCTACAAGTGAAGGCGCCATTTTGACCAAGTAAACGATTTTTCCAATCATTAAATGTATTTTGACCAATTAAGCTGGGATCAAGTTTATGCGCTTTTTCTAGTAAAGCATAGGCATAATATCGCAGCATCACAGGAGAATCCTCTTCGATGCCAAAAATAGCGCTGGAAGAATAACGGGTAAAAACTGTCGATAACGAGAAGAGATGTTCGGCTTTTTTTCTATTTGAACTTGATGTTAGATTGTATAGATTAATAATCTGGTTATAATTTTGATTTTTCAATATGTAGCCCTGTTCAAAATCAAGCACACGAGAAAAGATTGTGCTTAGCTCTTGGTGATCAAAATCATATACCAGTTTTATGGCAAAGGTGTTAGATTTTTGGGCATTTAAGAATAGAGGTTTTAATCGGTTTCCTAAATTTAAACTTTCAATCAAGTTATCAAATAAATACTGATTCAAATTATAAGAGAAAGGTGAGGCAAAAAGAGGAAATTCTTGCTTGTAACACTGTTGCAAACTATATTCTGCTGGACTTAAATTCTTGCCATCTTGAAAAAGGAAAATGTTATTCCATTTTGTTTCCTCATTAGGATGCAACATTTGATAGAGGTCATTTTCAGCAACCAGTAATACTCTGCCGGGTTTAGTTGGCGACAAAAGTAGATAATTTGTCGCTTGATTATCTGCCCAGTCTGCATGGCCAGCATAGTTACCAAAGATGCCCTGAATTTCTGCATGTTGCAGTTGTTGCTGAATGGCGGGCAAATCCAAATACTTTTTATATAATTGCTGCGCTGCGGTTTTGACTTCATTAGTTCCTTTTGTTCGGGCTGCCAGTATGGTTTGAATAAAGGTGCTATTAAATGCTGCTGAAACCATCAGTTCGGGTTTTTGGTCAAAATATTTGATAAAAATATTGGTTATTTGCGGGTTAGTTTCTAGTTTACTGAGTAGCTGCAATGCATTATTTTCTAAAAAGTCACCCATAAGTTTGTCAACAAACTGATTAATTGCTGGATTTTTTATAAAGGGTTCTTTTGCTAAAATATCTAACATCTGTAACCTGACATGGGTAAGGTTAATTGTAGGACGGTTAAGAGAGTCAATTAATTGCAGTGCTAACTTGGTTTTTAACGCACTATATTGATTATCAATACTATCAATAGCAGTTAGAATACTGTTTCTGCTATTGGTAAAATGATTCAGCTCAAGATCCAGGTTAGTCTCGTCCCATTTAGGGAGTTTAAGCGTAAAAGTATCAACTGTATTGTCCAGCTTAGCGCCAGAGAAATTAGCGCCCAAAATAGATACCTGTTTCAAAGAGGCATGACTTAAATTAGCTTTAGTGAAATCAGTATTAATCAAAATAACATTTTCCATAGTGACCCCAGTCAGATCTGCTTCACGCAACTTAGCATACTTCAGATTAATATTTTTAAGGCTGGCATCAGTTAGATTAGCTCGATCTAAAAAACCCCATTCGAGATTAACTGTATCTAAAACAGCTTTATTCAAATTGGCTTCAGCCAAGTTAGTTTGTACTAAACTAACCCTAGAAAGATTAGCTTCGATAAGATTAGCTTTATTTAGGACACTCTTAGTTAGGCTAACTCTATGTAAATTAGCATTTTTTAGGTTAATTTCAGACAGCTTACAGTCATCAATCGCGATTGAGGAGATTTCGATTTTTTCATTAAAAATACGGCTGACATCCAGATTACTCAAATCTTTTCTGTATATATAAATACCTTTGCCATTTTGTGATTGTGCTAATTTTTTTCTTAGCTGATTAAGTGACATTTTCCTTAATGGCTCTAGCACGTCGTCTTGCTCTCCCCAAACTCTCTCGGCCATTTTAGATCCCAATCCGCCCAGCCCTTGAGTTCTGAGATGATAAAGACGCTCGCCGATTGCAACCGGCGCTAACTCAAGATTACCCTCTGCATCACGCAGATATTTTCGGCCAAATGGCTCGTTAGTTGCCGGGTTTACCTGCACATAAAGGGCATTGCCCCGTTCATGACCGATGTTAATGACCGAAACCTCTTTTGCCAGATCAGGCCGATAAGCGGTTTCTATATCAATTTTCTCAGTTGGCGTAACCGGAAAATCAGAGGCCTTTTTTTCTAGTGCTTTTCTTAGCTTGTTTAATCCACTGATTTCTATTTTTGACTGACTTGCGGCTTTTTTTAACGCATTAATCCCTTTTATTCCCCCGGATGCTAGCAACTCAAATCCTGGATCGGCGCTGCGCAAAAAAGCGGTGCTTAATTTAGCTACCACATTGGGCGGTAGGCTGTTTGCTACATGAGGAATGCCAGATTTGATTAATTGTTTGCCTCCTTCGCTTAATGCTTGGCGGAATGTCGCCTGCTTTAATGCGGTTTGCAGTCCGTTAAGAGCAGCTTCTCCTGTGGCTATACTAAATCGCCCGCCAATATGTACGGTTAAGCCGATAAAAGGCAAAAAACCGGCAATATCCCACAGCGCTGCTTGAACGGCTTTGCCGGTATTCCCTTGTTGTGCTTCTGTAATTACCGTATAGAAAGGAATAAGGCTCAAGAAAAAAGCATCGACTTTTTGGCGCGTGGTTTCCTGATAACCTTCTTGCTGGAGCTTATTAACTAATTTGTCGCGATGTAATGTCGCTAGTTTGTCAATTAAGACTTGCGGTTTTTCAGCGGTCTTTTTTAGCAAAGATGCAGAATGAAATTTTAATTGATACTCATTGTCAGTGCGAATTGCAGGATCATGAGGAAACAGATCGAGGATGTCATTTTTATTATTATCGACCCGAGATAGTTTATAGCGTCCTATTTTTGTATTTGGCTCTTTTTGTAATGCATAGATCCGTTCTTCACCGTTAAAGGTACATTTAAGCATATCAATCGAATCGGGAACCGGTGTAATTAATGCACCCGCAGCCATTATTCCTTGCCAGGCTGATGCTGACAGCGGAACACCCCGAATACTGTCGCGGGCATTAAATTCGGCTTTCACCAGCTCAATTTTCGCACTTTCAATAAACCGCTGTTCTGCTTCTTTAAGTGAGTTAAAAATCTGCGGTAACAAGGCCAGTTCCGTTTGTTTTGAAAAATTGGCAAGGAGTTGATTTTGTTTTTCAAAAACAGCATCGATATTGGGTAATAATATCGTCTCACCCTGCCTGTTTTGATATTCAACCGTACTATTTTTATATAGATAGTTATTTAACCAACTTTCATCAATATCATTCTCTTTTAGTTGCTGGCGTGCCAGAGATGGCCGGCTTTGCCAGTTTTGTGATAAATTACTGAGTTGGATAAAAGGATTATTATTGTTATGGTGCTGGGTTAAATGGTCAAAATAAGCGTGATAAACGGAGGCCATCGCTTTTTTATCGCTCTCAGCCACTCCCGCTTGATGACTATTTGTTAAGACATAATGGATCATGGCCGGTAATTTGAAATAGTGAACATAGCTAGCCGGTACTGTTTCCTTCGATATTGAGGTTTCAAGCCACATACCGATATCGATAATTTCATCCAGACTCATGTTATCTAAATCCGCACCACTTTCACTCAGTAATCCGGCACCTGCATGTAGATAGCCCCATTCTGGTTCATCAATCGCCATTTTTTGCAGTCGTTGACTTTCATCTGCGGTTTTAGGTTGCAATATCAGTGTTGGCAGAATGCGATTTAATATCTGTTCTTGATAATAATCACGAATTTCTGCATAGGGCAAAGTTAATTGGATGTGGTTGTAATGTTCATTTTTCAGATCTTGATGGCGTAATAGAAAATTCTCTGCCGATTTAATCTGTTCTGTCTGCATTAAACGCCAGTTATCTAATGGTAGCCCGGCTGTTATAATTTGCTGCAGTTTATCAGTGATGGTGGCCGCTTGAATAAAGCTATTCTGCTGCGGTTGAAATTTTTTTATCTGTGCTAGCAGCCAGTTGTCAATAGGCATACCAAAAATTGCGTATTGCAGCCAGTTGGTAATAACTGCTTGCTGACGTGCATAAGGCGCTGATTCACCGTTACTGCTACCATATTCTCCTAAAGGTTTTAATAGTAAGTAGGCGAGCTCCGCTATCTTATCTTTGCTATAATCATAACGGTCAAGATAATCAATAACGCCGTTAGCAAGCTCCCGAGGCGGTATTGCCTTATCCTCTTGATTAATTATCTTTTCTTTAATTAACAGTGCACGCAACAGTCGATTTTGTTCATCATGGGCAAGCTTATCAAATTCTTCAATAGCTATTGATAGTGGTGGGTTAATAAATTGATTAATTAAACTGAGGGTATCACTATTATGCTGAACTTGATTTTTATTTGACAATATAGTTATTGGTTTTGCTTGTTCGTTATTTATTTGTTCTTGTGGGTTTGTTTTGTTATTCGCTGGATCCTTATTCAAGATACTTTCGAGATTTTTTTTGTCATTTTGTGAAAAATCTAGTATTGATGCCATCCAGACTGTTGATGAGGCAGGTTTCGTTATGCTTGTCATTAGTAATCCTATATTTAAATTTAACAAATTTATTATATTGATAATTATTTGTTAAAATAAAATAGAAAACGATCTTTTTTAATAAAATAAATTATTACAAATAATTTACTAAATGTTGTTTTAGCAGTGTTTAGTGTTTTATTTAAGTAATATTTATGGTTATCATCTATGGTAGTGAGTTGAGGAAAGTGAGAAACCTATGATTAAGTTTTTTATAATCATTAGAATGGCAGTAAGTTTTATTTTTAATTTCTTAGGTTAGATAGAATTTGACAATAAAAGAATACGCATGTATTCCATGAATTTTTTCTTCTTTAATAACGCCGACTTTTCTCTTGGTATTTAACTATATGAAATTAAAACCATTTTTTTAATAATATATCTTACTCATAATCACTATAGTTAAAATTTAACTTATTATTTTGCTACAATTTCTTCAGTATATAGCTCTATTCATTACTATTCAATAATTGAGAAAAATCATCTAAAACCTCATAAATCGCAGTGATAGCCCCGCCTCGCCTGCCCGCTAAATGTAGCGTTTTTTATGCAGTTGCATAATATTCTTAAATCTAGATTATATCTTGTTTGCTTTGTAGCTATAAGAAGCCGAAAAAGTGTACAAATTTATGCATAAAATTGCAGATTTATATCTTAGAACTAATGAAAAAAATTGGATCATCTATAAATGTACTTTAAATGTTGGTTTTTATTTTTTGCTAGATTATTTTGTTTTTATAAAAATATTTCCTTTGTTTGATTTACTTTACCCCCCCCTCACCCCCATTTGAGAAACACTGAGAACAATTTGAGTACCTATTGATAACCTTGATAACTATGAGTACCACGGTTATTTAAATAACTTATTGTTTTATAATAGTTAATTAATTAAATCATGTAATATATATTACATTTTAAATCTTTTAATTGTAATTAATTTAACTTTTCTATATTTGTATTGCTTTTTTATACTAACTTTAGTACCCGATATTTTTCATATAATTCATTTATATATAACAATTTTGATGAAAGAATATGTATAGTTGATTCGAGGGAACAAATATGCATGAAAAAAATAAAAATAGTAAGGGAAAGTCTTTATCTAAACGTAGAGAAGAGTTAATCAAAGAGTTGTGGGGGTAATGAATTGGATAAATGGAACATTTGGGATAGAAAAAAACACAAAGGTTACAGTACTGTTCCAAGGACTTTAAATTACATTAACAGAATTATTGATTGCTTATCCGGCACTGGTGTTCCAGTATCACAAACCTATTTGAGTTTATGGTGCCGTGTTTTTGATGAAGTATTTGTAGAAATTCGTGATAAAAATGATATTGCATATGAATCTGGGTTTAGCGGTCAAAGAGCTGTTACTACTTGGCTTAGCAGAATGAAAAAATTGCGTGAATTAGGTTTTATAAAGACAAAAGGAGGTACATCAGGTGAATTTCAGTATGTATTAATGATGAACCCTTTATATGTTATAAAACAAATTTATGACTCAGGAAGATTAACAAAAGATGAGCGTTATATGGCTTTATTTTCACGAATGAAGGAAGTGGGGGCTAAATGGGAGTGATTAAAAGTTGCGAGGTACGCATAAAGTATCTTCAAATTTACCAGGCTGCTTTTGATGAAGTTGTTGCTACTTATGATGAGATTGGAGTACTTTCTGACGTGAAACTCCGATTATCTCCGATAGATGAAATCGCTTTATCTTCATGGTCGTCCGATTGGATGGGGAAATCATCTAAGCATAAACATGGAAAATGGGATTGGAAAAAAATAGTAACCAAACGTCTTAAACGATGTAAAAAATTTGATTTGGCTATCTGGGGAAATGGCATCTTGTGTGGTCTGTCTCTAGGAATGGTTAGTAAAGGAAAAAAAACTATTCGAATGGATTTTTTACAAGCCTGCCCAGTGAAACATCCATTAGAAAAACAAATTGCTGAGATTGCCGTTGCTATTGCCGCAGGACAAAGAGTTGGTGCTGAGCATGTAGCTATTTTCAACCCAATTAATAAGGACGTTGAAAATCATTATAAAAAACTAGGATTTGTAAGAAAAAAAATCTACAATCGGTATTTAAGAAATGTAATGTATAAAGCTATTCCATCTAAATCCTAAGAACCGTGAATACGACCTCTTTGCACTAGATTATCTTTAATGTTAGCAGAGGAAACGATAAAATCACGTAGACCTTTATTAGTTGACTTAAGGCTACTAAATAACGTTTCTTCGCTATCTAATTTAGCTTTAGGATTTGTTTTTTTTCTGCATAGCTCATTTTTCATTTGGCCCCTTTTAGCTTGAAGGCTTATTCATTATATACATGTTGTATAAAAATACAAGCAGAGCTTGATGAAATACCAAAACATAAGTTTGCTGTATTTAATTTAGTAGATGAAATTCTTCATATCACCCACTAAATAGAGTGTTTTTTATGCAGTTGCAGGATGTATTTAAACCTAATCCATATCTTATCTATAGTATGTTCGCTAGCCGTAAAAAATGTGCGAATTTATGCATAATTCTACATTTATTTAGTATATAATTATTTTAAATATCAATTAATTAATGAAAATGCTAGGCTCTATTCACATAACCAAAAATTTAAGTATTAATTTTAAAGGAAAGTAATTATTATGCAGGATCATATGAATTCGAAAGTGGATGAAATTATCAGCATTCTAAAAAATTCAATTTCATCAAACAATCAAAGTATATTAAGGATGATTTATCCAGCCATTTGGTAGAGCTATCAACCGAACTAGAATTTAATCAACAAGCCGACTCTACATGTATTTGGGAGCCTGAAGGTGGTGAGATTAATTATGAAAATTTTTCTTTTGTTAATCATGATATTAAAGTAATCGAAAGTAATATAGAATCTTTAGGAATCAACATACTTTTGGAAGTACTTTTAAATATAAGGTTAATAATTGAAGGCCATTTTAGATTATCTCACACTGACTCAATAGATGGTGATGTTGTTGATCTTGATGCTATAACTAAAGAAATTGAGAAAGACTTTGAAACAAAAGTACACATTTTAATTTCATGTGATTCTACTAGGGATATAAATAATGTTGATGATTTAGAGATTGTGGATGTTACAATTATTGATCAATTGGGTACTGTTGATTTTGGTGAGTTAGAACAGTACGATGATACTGATCATGATGAAGAAATATAAAAAGTTTTACCTGATTAAGATGAAAAATTCAGATTGGTTGCTCAATAAATCACATTTTGTTATTTAACTAAAATTATGTTTAATAGCGAATTAAATCTAATATTAGTTCGCTATTTGTAAAAATAATATTCTTATTATTTTATAAAATAAAATATTAAAACAACTATGAATGATGAATTGAAGAAATTCTCATCTTAATTCTATCATGTAAATTACACTTCTTAAAACCAAACTCCTCATCAAAACTCCCATTTTCCCCAAGATACCCCCTATCTAACCCCCCATTCCAACCCCCATTTCTACAGTTATTGCCAGAACTCCGGGGCGCGCCGATGGCGCTTTTTAAAAGCTCCTCGTCCTCGCTAGCAGGCACTTTCTTTATTAGTCGGTATTTGCGGCAACGGGTTTTTATCATCTCGGCGGCGGGGTTAAGTTGGGCATAAATGCCGACCACTTTCTGCACTTCTTCATCGTAAGCATTAAGCTGGTCGTTGATTTGATAGGCAATGCGCAGGGTTTGTTGATTGCGTGGGTTACAGGGGCCGCCTTGGGCTTGAATATAGGCAGCAAAATCACCTTCATCGGCCGCTTTTCTGACCTGTTCGGCAATTTCGCCTAATTTGTCGGCAACGGATAGGCTTCTTAAGCGGCGACATTCGCGGTAAACGCCTTTTGACGGGAGATTATAAAAATGAAATTGTGGAATACGCCAGGTTGACGCCCAGGTAGTGACGGCGGCGGCCATTTCAGTGAGTGGCTTGCCAGTTTCAAAGTCAACATCCCCATCCAGTGCATAACCGTCGATATTTTTAGCGATGTATTTAGCAATGTAGCCGACCGCACCGCCTTTGTTCATATGCTTACATGTAAAGCGATGTTGCTGCGCACCTTTTTCGTCGGGCTCATCCGCCAGCGCTTTTTGGCGCATAATTTCAATCGCTTTGGCGCGACTAGTCTTATCGGTAAAAAGTAGTAAATGCCAGTGTGGGGTGGCGTCATGATGAGGCTCAACAACTCGGACACCATAAACATTGACTTCGTTGTCAGCGAAGGCAGCACGAATACGTGACCAGACTTTAACTAAATAGCGCTGGCCATCTTTCGGCGTAAAAACTTCATTTTTCCATTTATGGTTAATCACGGCAATTTTGTTTTTACCGCGCTGGCGTAATTTGGTGGGGTGGTACTTGGACGGACAAGTAAGGGTGACAAACATACCAATATCCTTGCGCTCCATAGCCACTTTTTCAATACCGGCCATTTGTGCCATCAGTTCCATTCGACGGATTTCCGGGTTAGAAATACTGGCCATCACCTTGTCGATTAAATCGAAGCGTTCACCGCTGTCGATATCTTCGATTTGCATTGCTTGCAAGTAACGTAAATTCGCCAGCCGTTGTGACTTCACCGCGCGGATCGCCTGTTGACTGGCGTAAGGTTGGTTATTTTGACAAACCTCCATCGCAGCAATCATGAGTGATTCTAGCCATTTGGTACGGTGAGATTTAAGTTTATGCCGCCAATAGTCGCGGCTAATCAAACGGGCAACGGCGGCATAAACTTTACGCAGCGGCATATTTTGCTGGCTATTGTACTGTTGCCGATTGCGCATAATTGCTTGATAAAATTATGTGTGGCCTGTTTGATTTGATGGTTTAAAAGCTGGTGAGCGATATCATTAACGAGATCAATTTGGTCAGACAGGGTGCAACTCCCCGGCCTGATGGTCAAAATGCGCTGATTTTCCAGTAGAAATTGATAGGCTTCACGATAAGCCATTTTGTGATTGAGAATTTGGTAAGCCAGCGTATTTAAATGGGCGGCAAATTGGCTAATTAGTTGCTTTCTAACATCCTGTCGGTGCTGTTTTATTATTTGTTCCATCGACAAAAGGATGGGGTCAATAGTCGTGTTCATGCGCAATTGTCCTTTTTTAGGTAAAAAAAGTCCCTGGCGTTGTGAGTGCCATTAAATTTTTAACGGTAATTTAAAGCGGCATTGCGATATGCTTGGGGAGTAATGCCGATAATGCTTTTAGTTGATTGAAGGCCTGAATAATGGCCTGTTGCTGTTGTTTATTAATAAAATCACATTTAACCAGTAGTTAACAAAGCAGCATAAACTGCTTTATTAATATCGCTGGTGCTATTTAAGAATTATGACCAATAGGTAATATCGTGCGGCCAAATTGTTCATTAATCACTTCTGCCATAGCAAGGTAAAAAGCGCTGGCGCCACAGATAATGCCTTCAAAACCGGCAATAGTAAGTACGGTTTTGTTTTCATACAGATTACCGATCGCTAACAGCGCAAAAAGTACGGTTAGACTAGCAAAAACAAATTGTAGTGTGCGATTAGCTTTTAATGTACCAACAAACATAAACAAGGTAAAGATACCCCAAAGTGCCAGGTAAACTGCGAGAAAATCTGCTGGTGTTGCTTGTACGGATGCTATATTAGGTAGCATCAGTAAGCCAACTAAACTTAGCCAAAACAGGCCATATGATGAAAATGCAGTAGCGGCAAAGGTATTTCCTTTTTTATATTCAAAAATACCGGCAATAATCTGAGCAATTCCACCATAGAAGATCCCCATACTCAGTATCACTGAAGTTAATGGAAAAAATCCTGCATTGTGAATATTTAATAAAATGGTTGTCATACCAAAACCCATCAAACCTAATGGGCCCGGGTTGGCAATATTATTAGCACTCATACATTCCTCTAAATGTCATAAAATATATAATATTCAATAGGATACAGATTAATGTATGCTATTGGGTTTTACGGAAAGCAAGTATAATAGGTAGTGTTTGCTTCAAAACAAAGATTAAAATGACTTTTCATCTAAAAATAATTTTTTACTTTCCCCTTGATGAATATTTTTATGTCCCCACTTTAATAAAAAGCGTAGTTACCAATGGTCAATCTATCAACCTGTCACAAGGTGCCTCGTTAGGTAGATTTTTTTTGAGGTCAGGGAAAAAATCCCTTGAAAAAAAGTTCAATGAACCTCATATAGGTTGGTAACTAGATTGGTTAAGAATTCCCTTTGGAGGCTGTTTAGATGGGTAAAATTATCGGGATTGACCTGGGTACAACTAACTCTTGTGTAGCTATTATGGATGGCGCAAGTGCGCGGGTATTGGAAAACAGTGAGGGTGATCGTACCACACCTTCTATTATTGCTTATACACAAGATGGTGAAATTCTTGTGGGGCAGCCGGCAAAACGGCAGGCAGTGACAAATCCACAAAATACACTTTTTGCCATTAAGCGTCTGATTGGACGTCGCTTTGAAGATGAAGAAGTTCAACGTGACGTTTCTATTATGCCTTATAAAATCATTGCCGCAGATAATGGTGATGCATGGTTGGATGTTAAGGGGCAAAAGATGGCTCCTCCTCAGGTTTCCGCTGAGGTGCTGAAAAAAATGAAAAAAACAGCGGAAGATTATTTGGGGGAACCTGTTACTGAAGCTGTTATTACTGTACCTGCTTATTTTAATGACGCTCAGCGTCAAGCAACTAAAGATGCGGGTCGCATTGCTGGTTTAGATGTAAAACGTATTATTAACGAACCAACTGCAGCGGCGCTTGCTTATGGTTTAGATCGTGAAGTGGGTAATCGTACTATTGCAGTATATGACTTAGGTGGTGGTACTTTTGATATTTCAATTATTGAAATTGATGAAGTCGATGGTGAAAAAACCTATGAAGTGCTGGCAACTAATGGTGATACTCACTTAGGTGGTGAAGACTTTGATAACCGTCTGATCAATTATTTGGTCGATGAATTTAAGAAAGAACAAGGTTTTGACCTACGCAATGATCCGCTAGCAATGCAACGCTTAAAAGAAGCAGCAGAGAAAGCTAAAATTGAGCTCTCCTCGGCCCAGCAGACCGATGTCAATCTGCCTTACATTACCGCAGATGCCAGTGGTCCGAAACATATGAATATTAAGGTGACGCGAGCAAAACTTGAATCACTGGTTGAAGATTTGGTTAAACGCTCAATGGAGCCGCTGAAAGTTGCATTGCAAGATGCAGGCTTAAATGTTAATGATATAAATGATGTCATTCTTGTTGGTGGTCAGACGCGTATGCCAATGGTGCAAAAAGCGGTTGCTGACTTCTTCGGTAAAGAACCTCGTAAAGACGTTAACCCTGATGAAGCGGTTGCTATTGGTGCAGCGGTACAAGGTGGTGTATTAGCTGGTGATGTAAAAGATGTCTTGTTACTTGATGTAACTCCACTCTCTTTAGGTATTGAAACTATGGGTGGTGTAATGACAACGTTAATTGCCAAGAATACCACTATTCCGACTAAACATAGTCAGGTGTTTTCAACAGCAGAAGATAACCAGTCGGCAGTTACCATTCATGTATTGCAAGGTGAACGTAAACGTTCAAGTGATAACAAATCATTAGGACAGTTTAATTTGGATGGTATTCAAGCGGCACCACGTGGTATGCCACAAATTGAGGTTACCTTTGATATTGACGCTGATGGTATTTTACATGTGTCAGCGAAAGATAAGAATACTGGCCGCGAGCAGAAGATTACCATTAAAGCATCTTCTGGCCTGAAAGAAGATGAAATCCAAAGAATGGTAAGCGATGCAGAAGCCAATGCGGAAGCAGATCTTAAGTTTGAACAGTTAGTTCAGGTACGTAATCAGGCTGATCAATTGGTTCATGGTACGCGTAAACAAATTGAAGAAGCGGCTGACAAGTTACCTGCTGATGATAAAACTAATATAGAGAAAGCTATTTCTGAGCTGGAAACTGCGGTCAAAGGTGAAGATAAAGCCGCCATTGAAGAGAAAATTCAAGCTTTAGTTCAAGCTTCTGCCAAACTACTTGAGTTAGCTCAACAGCAAGCTCAAGCAGGTACAACTGATGCAGGCGCAGGCGCCCAGCCTAAGCAGGATGATAATGTTGTTGATGCTGAATTTGAAGAAGTCAACGACAAGGATAAAGATAAAAAATAGTGGCCCTTAGCGGGCACAGTAATAGTGTTAGGATTATTTCCTCTGTTACTGAAAACCGAGTACGGGCGTTGGGGGAACTCTACGCCCGTTTCCGTGTGTTAAGGGTAAAATAAATATGGCAAAAAGAGATTATTATCAAGTTTTAGGCGTTACTAAAACGGCTGACGAAAAAGAGATCAAAAAAGCATATAAACGTCTGGCGATGAAGTATCATCCAGATCGTAATCAGGGAGATAAAGAAGCAGAAAGTAAGTTTAAAGAAATTAAAGAAGCTTATGAAATTTTAACAGATGCGCAAAAACGTGCTGCTTATGATCAATATGGACATGCTGCTTTTGAACAAGGTGGCATGGGTGGCGGTTTTAGCGGGGGCTTTGCTTCTGGCGCTGATTTTAGTGATATTTTTGGTGATGTATTTGGTGATATTTTTGGTGGTGGCCGGCGTCAGCGATCGGCTCGTGGGGCAGATCTTCAGTATGAAATGACATTAACCTTAGAAGAAGCAGTTCGTGGTGTCAGTAAAGAGATCCGTATTCCAACTCTGGAAAAATGTGATGTTTGTAACGGAAGTGGTGCTAAACCTGGCACCAAACCAGAAACTTGCTCAACTTGTCATGGTGCAGGCCAAGTTCAGATCCGGCAAGGATTTTTTGCAGTTCAACAAACTTGTCCAACTTGTCATGGTCGTGGTCAAATCATCAAAGAACCTTGCATTAAATGTCACGGCCATGGACGAGTAGAGAAATACAAAACTTTATCGGTAAAAATTCCACCAGGCGTTAATACTGGCGATCGTATCCGCTTAAATGGTGAAGGTGAGGCCGGTGAAAATGGCGCTCCAGCCGGTGATCTCTATGTTCAGGTTAATGTCGCAAGGCATGCTATTTTTGAGCGCGATGGTAATCACTTATATTGCGAAGTACCGATTAATTTTACAATTGCAGCATTGGGTGGTGAAATTGATGTACCGACACTTGATGGTCGGGTGAGTCTCAAAATTCCAGCTGAAACACAAACCGGAAAAATTTTTCGCATGAAAGGAAAAGGTGTTAAGCCTGTTCGTGGTGGTATGACAGGTGATTTAATGTGCCGCATTCTGGTGGAAACCCCGGTTAAATTAAATGAAAAACAAAAAGCATTGCTAAAAGAATTTGGTGATTCCTTGAATGGCGAAAGTGGTGGTAAGAATAGCCCTCGTTCAAAGAGTTTCTTAGATAGTGTGAAAAAGTTTTTTGATGATCTGACCAAATAACGGTAGTTAGCTAAATTAACAGAGCATCGATAGTAAATGATCGATGCTTTTTTATTAATTGGAAGATAAGATTATTTAATTTGCTTAATAGAATAATAACAGATTAATGAGATGTTTTATAAAATCAATTAATTTATTGTATTTAATTTATTAATAAGAGTTTTTTATTGATTTTATTTATGCAAATTATATTTAAAAAGTTTAATTTTGAAGATAAATTTTGCCTGTTTTATATAAATTTCCTGCTTAAAATTTGTTATAAAAATAAATTAAGATTAATTCCAACACGTTAAACGTGTGCTTAACAAAATTTTCTATACAATTTAGTTTTATTTTTAATTAATTTATTGGATGGGAAATAGTTATGGCAGAATCGTTAGCTATAAGAATAAAAAACTCATTTTCTTTTAACAAGTCAGTTATCACTAAACAAGATTGTGAATGTTATTTAATAAATAAATTCATTAACAAATTAGAGTCTGGCACAAAAAATTCTAACGGTAACTATAAAATCAATAAAAAACTTACTGCTGTGGTTAATCAGTATTGTTCTATCACGAAGAATGAATTAGAAGCTATTTTTAATGGAAAATTTATATTGATTTATGATTTAAGGCAGGTAGAGGAAAAAAATCTTGAGAAGTTTAAGAGCCTACTAACTAATTGTCTCAAGTGTGTAAAAAATAAGATAGAACCCCAAAATTTAGTATCTGACGCCTATAAAAATATTGAGGAATTAATCGCGCTAAAATCTGGGTGGGTTGACTTAATTTATAAGAATAAAAATGTTAATGCACAACATATAGGAAAGAGTGGTGGTAATAATAGTTTAAATGTTGAGAGAAAAAATAAAATTATAACAATAGCACCCTATCAGGAAGAAGAGGAAGGTTTAACAGCACAAGAGTTAAATCGAATATTTGAGTATTTAGAAGAAAATCGACCACTGGAAGAATTTAAATCTAAAGAATCAGATTATTTTATTAAGGCTTATCAAGAAATAAAAGAAAATAGTGAAAAGAAAAATAAACAATTAAGTGTCGATAATCAAACTGACAAACTAATACTGAGCGAAACGACAAAGTTAAAAACGGTATTGGCCGTAGATACAGGCTCAAAGCAAAATATAGCAAGCATAGATTTAAAACAAAATAATGAAATTAACAATAATAAGGCAAAGATAAAAGAGACAGCAAGCTTAAATTTTTGGCAAATATTAAGCCAAAAAACGACACAACTTTTGGCTACATCGTGGAGTTTTATCAAAAATAAACTCATCGGATTTTTATTCCCTACTTTTTTTAGCACTAAGATTAACTAATCGTTTTTCAATGTTAAGCGTGTTTTAAACAGCTAACCAGTAAAATAGCGTCTATATTGTTAGTAATTACTCGGTATAACTGTGTTATTTAAGCGTAAAAAAATGATTTTCCGAATTGTATGTATTAGCGTAAAATTAATTTAGTTAATTAACACTGAGGTTATAGTAATGACAGCAATTATACGACAATTTTTAAAGTTAGAAGCAGCAAGTGGGGTGCTGTTAATTATTGCTGCCGTCTTAGCTTTGATTATGGCGAATACCCCATTGCAAGATATTTACCAGCAATTTCTTAATATTCCTGTCGCGGTTAAAATCAGCGCATTAAATATTGATAAACCTTTTTTATTATGGATAAACGATGGCCTAATGGCTATTTTCTTCTTGGTTGTAGGTCTGGAAGTCAAACGGGAACTGATAGAGGGCTCGTTAGCCGGTCGTGATAAAGCGATATTCCCTGCTGTTGCTGCGGTAGGTGGTATGCTGTTACCTGCTTTGGTATATCTATTTTTTAATGCTAATGATGAAATTGCCCGGCAGGGTTGGGCGATTCCGGCGGCGACGGATATTGCATTTGCACTTGGTATCATGGCACTATTGGGTAAGCGTGTACCAACAGAGTTAAAAGTATTTTTACTTGCCTTGGCGATTATTGATGATCTTGGTGTGATTATCATTATTGCTTTATTCTATACCAAGTCTGTTTCTATTATGTCATTAGGGTTAGCTACGCTTTCTCTACTGGTATTATTATGGATGAATTGGCGTAAAGTTGAAAATACCTCTGCTTATTTGGTTGTTGGCATTATTTTATGGGTTTGTATTTTAAAATCGGGTATTCATGCTACATTAGCTGGTGTCATTGTGGGGTTTTTGATACCTCTTAAAGGGAAACAAAATAATTCCCCTTCTGAACAATTAGAACATCTTTTACATCCTTGGGTAGCGTATTTAATTTTACCATTATTTGCTTTTGCTAATGCCGGTTTGCAACTTAGTGGTGTGACGTTAGCCAACCTTGCCAGTTCCCTGCCCCTTGGTGTTGCGTTAGGTTTATTAATTGGTAAACCAGCAGGTATTTTTCTGTTTAGTTGGCTCGCGCTAAAGCTAGGGATCGCAAAATTGCCGGCCAAAATTAAGCTTAAACAGATATTTGCAGTTTCAGTGCTATGTGGTATTGGTTTTACTATGTCAATTTTTATTGCTAGTTTAGCATTCGAAGGTTTAGATAATTTTAGTACTTATGCACGACTTGGGATCCTAATTGGTTCGACGCTAGCGGCAATCTTAGGATTATTATTATTGAATTGCGCATTACCGAAAAAGCCAATTAGCGCGCAAACAGCTAATTAGGTAAGATAAAGTTAATTTTAAGTTATAGTTACGTGAAATAAATAGTGTTTTTGTGCTCGCGCTACAATATTTTTATTTATAGCGCGAGTATCTTGTTTAGGTAAAATAAAATGGATCGCTTATCTTCTGATGTTCAGAAAATAACGTATATAAACAGTTATCGATGGTACAAAAAGGTATCGATATGAGAATGTCGCATCTCAATTTTAATCATCTCTATTACTTCTGGCATGTTTGTAAAGAGGGATCCGTTGTTGGCGCCGCTGAAGAACTTTATTTAACGCCTCAGACAATAACAGGTCAGATAAAAGCGTTAGAAGAACGTTTGAATGGTAAATTATTTAAAAGGCAAGGCCGAGGACTGGTTCCTTCAGAACTCGGACAACTAGTTTTTCGTTATGCTGATAAAATGTTTGTGCTAAGCCAGGAAATGTTAGATATTGTTAATTATAGTCGTGAATCAAATTTGTTATTTGATGTCGGTGTCGCTGACGCTTTATCTAAACGGCTGGTAAGCCGCGTCCTTGAAACAGCTATCGTTGAGCATGAGCGGATCCATTTACGTTGTTTTGAATCGACCCATGAGCTTTTATTGGAACAATTGAGTCAACATAAGTTAGACATGATCTTATCTGATTGCCCAGTTGATTCATCACAACAAGAAGGGTTATTTTCCGTGAAGCTTGGTGAATGTGGCGTTAGTTTTTTCTGTCGCAAACCAATACCGGAAAAACCTTTTCCGCTTTGTTTAGAAGAGCGGCGATTATTGATCCCTGGTCGACGTTCTATGTTAGGTCGTCATCTACTTTCTTGGATCCAGAATAATAATTTGCAGGTAGAAATTTTGGGTGAATTTGATGATGCTGCCTTGATGAAAGCATTTGGCATGTATCATAACGCAATATTTGTCGCACCATCATTATATGCTAATGAAATTTTTTCAGATAATGAAGTGGTTGAAATTGGTCACATGGATAAAGTGAAAGAAGAATATTATGTTATTTTTGCTGAACGTATGATCCAGCATCCAGCAGTGCAACGTGTCTGTAATAAAGATTTTTCTGGTTTATTTGATCAAACCTTTTATAAACCATAATAATTATTTTCAATAATAATGTAATAAAAAAACCGGCTAAAGCCGGTTTTTTAGCAAAATCAAAATAAATTACATTGATTTGATTTGTGCTACTAAATTTGCTTTATGACGTGCAGCTTTATTTTTGTGGATCAAGCCTTTGCTAGCATAGCGATCAACAATAGGTTGCATGTCGTTAAATGCTTTTTGTGCTGCTTCTTTATCGCCGGTAGCGATAGCGGCATAAACTTTTTTGATAAAAGTACGCACCATAGAACGACGGCTAGCATTATGCTGACGGCGTTTCTCTGATTGTATGGCACGTTTCTTAGCTGATTTGATATTAGCCAAGGTCCAACTCCCAAATATTTATTCTATCAAGGACACACTAAAGGCCGAGGAATATGCCTTTTTAGCCCTCATTTGTCAATGAATTTGTGTAAATAAGCATCGTGTACTGCAATGCAATCTGTTGTGATGACCTATGATTTTATCAGTTTACTGAGTGAGAATACAGTTTTAAATGTGAAAAAGCGGATGAAATTGCAGGAAAGTGGTTAAATTAACTATTTTTCTTGCCGACAAACAACAATTTATTATCTTTGTTATAAATATTAATCAAATGGTGACTTAACCTTGAAGGTAGTAAGCGGTATAATCCAGCAATTTTTATTATATTGAGCCGATTATGAAGTTAGTTCGTGGTATACATAATATTCGCGCATATCATCATGGTTGTGTGTTGACTATTGGCAATTTTGATGCTGTTCATCGAGGACATCAGGCGTTATTGAAACATTTAAAACAACAGGGTCAGCGTCTCGGACTGCCAACGATGGTAATGATTTTTGAGCCTCAACCATTGGAATTTTTTTTGGGCGCAAATGCACCAGCACGTTTAACGCGTTTACGTGATAAGATAAAATACTTTACCGAATATGGTGTTGATTATTTACTGTGTGTTAAATTTAATCCCACATTTGCTTCATTGTCGCCGCAAGTTTTTGTTTCACAATTACTGGTGGAAAAATTAGGGGTTAAATTTTTGGCGATTGGTGATGATTTTCGCTTTGGCAAAGATAGGCAGGGAGATTTTAAATATCTCCGTGCAGCCGGGGAACAATATGGTTTTGAAGTCGCCAATACCGAAAGTTTTTGTGATGCTGGACAGCGAGTTAGCAGTACGGCTGTCAGGCAAGCACTATTAAGTGATAATCTTCCCCTTGCTGAGAATCTTATGGGACACCCCTACCGATTAAGCGGTCGAGTGGTTCATGGTAGCCAGCTTGGTAGTAAGATCGGTTTTCCAACAGCAAATATACCATTTAAATGTTTAGTTATGCCAGTCAAGGGCGTTTATGTGGTAGAAGTATATGGTTTAGCCGACCATCCATTGCAGGCAGTAGCAAATATTGGTACCCGCCCAACAGTGAATGGGGTAGATAGGCAAATTGAAGTGCATTTGATAGATGTGCGCATGGATATATATGGACGTCATATTGACGTTGTGTTGCGTAAAAAATTGCGCAATGAGCAGCGGTTTGCTTCTATTGATGAATTAAGACAGCAAATCGGTGAGGATATAATGGCTGCGAGGCAATTCTTCCAGTCGTCATAATTAAGATATTTAGCAGAAAAGTGGAACTGAGAATCTAAATGAGTGACTATAAAAATACCCTGAATTTACCGGCAACAGGGTTCCCTATGCGTGGTGATCTCGCTAAACGAGAACCACAAATGTTAGCCCGTTGGTATAAAGACGGTTTGTACCAAGCTATTCGCCAAGCCAAAACAGGCAAACAGATGTTTATACTGCATGATGGCCCTCCTTATGCTAATGGTAGTCTTCATATTGGTCACTCAGTTAATAAAATTCTCAAAGATATTATCATTAAATCTAAAGGATTGGCCGGGTTTGATTCACCCTATATTCCTGGCTGGGATTGCCACGGTTTG
Organism: Arsenophonus sp. aPb; assembly: GCF_029873475.1. Classification (NCBI taxonomy): domain Bacteria; kingdom Pseudomonadati; phylum Pseudomonadota; class Gammaproteobacteria; order Enterobacterales; family Morganellaceae; genus Arsenophonus; species Arsenophonus sp. aPb. The sequence goes on along the minus strand of NZ_CP123499.1, from coordinate 2,573,147 downwards.
CCGATTGAACATAAGGTTGAACAGATTATTGGTAAACCCGGTGATAAGGTTTCTGCTGCTGAATTTCGTGAACAATGCCGCAAATATGCTAAAGAACAAATTGAAGGCCAGAAAGCTGATTTTATTAGAATGGGCGTGCTTGGTGACTGGGAGCAGCCTTATTTAACCATGGATTTTAATACCGAAGCCAATATTATTCGTGCGTTAGGTAAAGTGATTGAAAATGGCCATTTAGTAAAAGGTGCTAAACCGGTTCATTGGTGTACGGCTTGTGGTTCTTCCTTAGCGGAAGCGGAAGTTGAATATTATGATAAATCATCACCTTCCATTGATGTACGCTTTAGCGCTATGGATGCCAAAGCCGTTTATGATAAATTTGGTGTAAAATCGACAACTTTACCGGTTTCGGCCGTGATCTGGACGACAACACCTTGGACATTGCCTGCTAACCGCGCGATTGCGGTTAACGCTGATTTAGAATATCAATTAGTCAAAGTCAATAATGATGAATGTTTAATTTTGGCAAAATCGCTGGTTGAAGCGGTAATGCAACGTATTGCAGCAACAGAGTGGCAAATTGTCGCACAATGTAATGGTTCTCAATTGGAATCACTGCGCTTTCATCACCCATTCATGAATTTCGATGTGCCTGTTGTTTTAGGTGATCACGTTACTTTAGATGCGGGTACTGGGCTTGTACATACTGCACCAGGCCATGGCCCTGAGGATTATATTGTTGGACAGAAGTATAAACTTGAAATAGCGAATCCTGTCGGCCCAAATGGTTGTTATTTACCTGATACTTATCCTGGTTTGGATGGGGTTTTTGTATTTAAAGCAAATGAGTTAATTATCGAACTTTTAGCGGCAAAAGGCGCACTGCTACATAAAGAAATATTACAGCATAGTTATCCTTGTTGCTGGCGACATAAGACCCCAGTTATTTTTCGTGCAACCCCTCAGTGGTTTGTAAGTATGGAAAAAAATGGTTTACGTGAACAATCACTAAAAGAGATCAAAGGTGTTAAATGGATCCCTGAGTGGGGACAAAGCCGAATTGAATCTATGGTGGCAAATCGCCCAGATTGGTGTATTTCTCGTCAGCGCACTTGGGGTATGCCGATGGCATTATTTGTGCATACGCAGACAGAAAAGTTACATCCACGTACGTTAGAACTGATTGAAGAAGTCGCTAGACGTGTTGAAAAATCGGGTATTCAGGCGTGGTGGGATCTGGATCCTGTTGCCCTATTAGGCAGTGATGAAGCTGATTATGTTAAAGTTCCCGATACGCTTGATGTCTGGTTTGATTCTGGTTCTACCCATTATGCTGTTGTCGATGTTCGCCCTGAATTTAAAGGCCATTCTGCGGATTTATATTTGGAAGGTTCAGATCAACATCGTGGTTGGTTTATGTCGTCTCTAATGCTGTCAACGGCGATGAAAGGCAAAGCGCCTTATCGAGAAGTATTAACCCATGGTTTTACGGTTGATGGGCAAGGCCGTAAAATGTCAAAATCCTTGGGGAATACCATTAGCCCACAAGATGTTATGAATGATTTAGGCGCTGATATTCTACGGCTATGGGTGGCTTCAACCGATTACACCAGTGAAATTGCTGTTTCTGGTGAGATTTTAAAACGTTCTGCCGATAGCTATCGGCGTATTCGTAATACAGCACGTTTCTTATTAGCCAATTTGAACGGTTTTGATCCGGCTTTGCATCAAGTTAAACCAGAACAAATGGTGGTATTAGATCGCTGGGCAGTAGGGCGGGCTAAAGCGGCTCAAACGGAAATCATGATGCATTATGCTAATTATGATTTTCATGCAGTTGTTCAGCGGTTAATGCAGTTTTGTTCAGTTGAAATGGGTTCTTTTTATTTAGATATAATAAAAGATCGTCAATATACAGCAAAAAGTGATAGTTTGGCGCGTCGTAGTTGCCAGACAGCCTTATTTCATATCGTAGAGGCATTGGTACGTTGGATTGCGCCGATCCTTTCTTTCACTGCCGATGAAATTTGGCAGCAATTGCCTGGTAAACATGGCAAATATGTCTTTACTGAGGAATATTATGTCAGTTTGTTTGGCTTGGATGATAATGAAACACTTAATGATGAATTTTGGGATGAACTATTAATTATCCGTAGTGAGGTTAATAAAGTTCTTGAACAAGCTCGTGCAGACAAACTGATACGTAGCTCGTTGGAGGCCGCAGTGACTTTATATGCGGATACCGAACTGGCTGAAATACTTAATCGTTTAGGTGATGAGTTACGTTTTGTATTACTAACCTCACAAGCTAAAGTAATTGATATTACCCAAGCCCCAGTTCAAGCACAGGATAGTGAACTGAGTGGATTAAAAATTGCTTTCCAGCAGGCGGAAGGCGATAAATGTCCTCGTTGTTGGCATTATGCAACGGATATTGGTCGGGAGGCGGAGTATGCAGAATTATGCGGCCGCTGTGTTACTAATGTAGCCGGTAACGGTGAAATACGTAAGTTTGCCTAATGAAAAATCCTATTTGCTCTACTGGCTTACGCTGGTTATGGTTAACGGTTGTGATATTAATTGTTGATCTTGGTAGTAAGCAGCTCATTTTGAATAATTTTCAATTATATGAGTCGATACCGTTAATGCCTTATTTCAATTTGGCTTATGCTCAAAACCCTGGTGCAGCATTTAGTTTTTTAGCTGATAAAGGAGGGTGGCAGCGCTGGTTCTTTGCATTTGTGGCGATTGTCATTTGTGTGGTGCTTATCGTAATGATGTATCGTCAAAGCGTGAACAAGAAATTGAGTAATATTGCTTATGCATTGGTTATTGGTGGAGCATTAGGGAATTTGTGTGATCGCTTAGTCCATGGCTTTGTAGTTGATTTTATTGATTTCTATGTTGGTGACTGGCATTGGCCGACATTTAACATTGCTGATATGGCGATTTGCATTGGTGCGGCTCTCATTATTCTCGACAGCTTCATCAATACAGACAAGAAAGTGAGTGCAGCTTAGTCCATCGTTCGTTTACGCTGATCACAGGATGATTTATTTCTAACAGTAGGTTTTTATTGTCATGTTAACGTTAGTACAAGCAGATAGTGCCGTGTTGTTGCATTTCACGCTGAAACTTGAGGATGGTTCAATTGCTGATTCAACCTATAATCAGGATAAACCGGCACTTTTTCGCCTTGGCGATAAAAGCCTCTCGTTAGCACTTGAAAAACAATTAATTGGTTTAAGTGTTGGTGAGAAAAAAACGTTTACTTTAGGCGGAGAGGATGTATTTGGTAAATCAAACCCGGATATGATCCAATACTTTATGCCAAAAGATTTTATTCAGATCGGGATGCCGGAAGTTGGTGCCATCATATTATTTACCGCGATAAACGGCAGTGAAATGCCAGGGATGGTAACCGCAGTGACACAAGAGTCTATCATCGTTGATTTTAATCACCCGTTAGCGGCTCAGGACATCATTTTTGACATTGAAGTGTTGGAAATTGACCCGAAATGGGAGGGATCAAATGCAAATATTGCTGGCTAACCCTCGAGGTTTTTGTGCCGGTGTTGATCGGGCAATTAGTATTGTTGATCGTGCACTGGCGCTTTATGGTGCTCCGATTTATGTTCGTCATGAAGTCGTCCATAACCGTTATGTGGTTGACAATTTACGTCGACGCGGCGCGATTTTTATTGAACAAATTACTGAAGTACCCGATGGTGCTATTCTGATCTTTTCTGCTCATGGTGTTTCTCAAACAATTCGGCGGGAAGCTAAGCAACGGCATCTGACCATGTTATTTGATGCAACTTGTCCATTGGTGACTAAAGTACACATGGAAGTGGCGCGTGCTAGTCGTAAAGGTAAAGAAGCGATTTTAATTGGTCATGTTGGGCACCCTGAAGTAGAAGGTACAATGGGACAATATAATAACCCGGCGGGTGGTATGTATCTGGTTGAATCGCCGGAGGATGTTTGGAAGTTACAAGTAAAAGATGAAAATAACCTCTGTTTTATGACGCAGACTACTTTGTCAGTTGATGATACTGCTCATGTTATAGATGCACTAAATACGCGTTTTCCAAATATTATCGGGCCACGTAAAGATGATATCTGTTATGCAACCACCAATCGTCAAGAAGCGGCACGTGAGTTGGCCAATAAGGCTGATATTGTACTGGTTGTCGGCTCTAAAAATTCTTCTAATTCCAATCGTCTTGCTGAATTGGCGCAAAGAGCCGGCAAACCTGGTTACCTAATTGACTCTGCTGATGATATTCAAGAACATTGGCTGGAAAATATGCAGATTATTGGTCTCACTGCTGGCGCTTCTGCACCGGATATTCTTGTTCGCCAGGTTATTGAACGCTTAAAAATTTTAGGGGCTAGTGAAATGGTCGAACTTGCGGGTCATGAAGAAAATATTGTTTTTGAAGTGCCAAAAGAGCTACGTGTTGAGATCAAGCAAATATAATAATTGCTATTTTGGTATTTTATTAAATTAATTTTTTAGTGCAGCAATTTATTTACTCATTAAGCCAACTCTAATGGCTTTTTTTGTCACTGATGCTTACTAAGATCAGTGTTAGCCTTGTCGAACTTAAGATATTTAATCTGTTTTTTTAATCAAGAGAGAAAAACATGACTAATTCAGATATGCGAGTTGCCATCGTTGGTGCTGGTGGCCGCATGGGACGTGAACTAATCAAAGCTGTTTCACAGCAGGATGGCGTTACTCTAGGGGCAGTGTTAGAAAGAAAAGGCTCAAGCATAGTAGGTACTGATGCCGGTGAATTGGTCGGTATTGGCCGTTTAAATGTTATAGTTAGCGATGATCTGATTAATGTTTTAGATAAATTTGATATTTTGATCGATTTTACTCGTCCCGAAGGTACGCAATATTACCTATCTGTTTGTAAAAAATATGCCAAAGCGATGATTATTGGTACTACAGGTTTTAATGAAACTGAACAACAGTTGATTGAAGAAGCGGCGAAAACAATCCCTATTGTTTTGGCGGCAAATTTTAGTGTCGGCGTTAATGTGGTGTTAAAGTTATTAGAAAAAGCAGCAAAAGTGATGGGCCATTATAGTGACATTGAAATTATTGAAGCTCATCACAGGCATAAAGTCGATGCACCCTCAGGAACAGCCTTAGCAATGGGTGATGTTATTGCTAAGACAATTGGCCGTGATTTAAAAAATTGTGCAGTGTATGGTCGTCAAGGTATTACGGGTGAAAGAGAAAAGAACAGCATTGGTTTTGCCACGATTAGAGCTGGCGATATTGTTGGGGAGCATACGGCGATTTTTGCTGATATAGGTGAAAGGATAGAGATAATTCATAAAGCGTCAAGTCGCATGACGTTTGCAAATGGCGCTATTAAGGCTTGTTTGTGGTTAAAAGACAAAAATAATGGTTTATATAGTATGAAAGATGTATTAAATTTAGAAAATATTTAGTTCTTTGTTTATCTATTCATTTGATAAAGCATAATTAATTTTTAATTTGTGCTTTATTTGTAGATTTATTAATTTTTTTGTTTGATAACTATTTTTTTATTATTTAAAGTAAAAATTTTATTGATGATAGATGAATTTTTGCGCATTTATTATAATGTAATTTATTTAAACCCTACATTTACACTTATCTTGTTATGCAATCGATTATCTTGCTAAGATAATCTATCATTTTACTAGTTACATTGATTTTTTATTATAAATTAGCTAAAAAAATAACAAAAAATTATTTTTTACTAGACAATCACTCTTCTCATCATTAGAATGCGCGCAATTTGCCAAAAATTTGCTTAAAGTCCATTTTGGCACGAATTTATTGGCTTATGCATGAATAAATATGCTCAATACATGATTTTTTATTCCTTTGGAGGGTATTTTGATTAAGCCAGCTATATTGGTTCTGGAAGACGGAACCCAGTTTCATGGTCATTCCATTGGGGCTGAAGGAATTGTTGTTGGAGAAGTTGTTTTTAATACATCAATAACTGGATATCAAGAAATCCTCACTGATCCTTCTTACTCCCGCCAAATTGTTACACTCACTTATCCCCATATCGGAAACGCAGGCATCAATCCTGATGATGAAGAGTCAGCCATCATTCATGCTCAAGGGCTTGTTATACGTGATTTATCATTAATTTATAGTAATTTTCGCGGAAAAGAAAGCTTATCTGATTATTTAAAGCGCCATAAAACAGTAGCAATTGCTGATATTGATACTCGCAAACTTACGCGGCTATTAAGGGAAAAAGGCGCACAGAATGGTTGTATTATCACTGGCGATAATTTAGATGCCGATTTGGCATTAGAGAAACTTAAATTATTTGGTGGAATAAAAGGATTAGATTTAGCTAAAGAAGTCACAACTAAAGAAGTTTATGCTTGGCAACAGCAGAGTTGGCATCTGGCAGCCAAGGGATTATCGGCCACGAAGCCTCGGGAGCAACTGCCTTATCATGTCGTTGCTTATGATTTTGGCGTTAAACGAAATATTTTACGCTTACTCGTTGATCGCGGTTGTTATTTGACAGTTGTTCCAGCAACAACCCCGGCTGATGAAGTATTAAAAATGGCACCTGATGGGATCTTTCTTTCGAATGGCCCGGGTGATCCAGCCGCTTGTGATTATGCAATCAAAGCCATCAAACAGTTTTTAACGACAGAAATCCCTATTTTTGGTATTTGCTTAGGTCATCAATTACTGGCATTAGCCAGCGGAGCCGATACCGTTAAAATGAAATTTGGCCATCATGGTGGTAACCATCCAGTAAAAGATTTAATTAATAATCGCGTCATGATTACTGCACAAAATCACGGTTTTGCGGTTGATGAAGCAACATTATCTGACAAATTGCGAGTTACCCATAAATCGCTATTTGATGGCAGTCTACAAGGAATACATCGTACCGATAAACCTGCATTTGGATTTCAAGGACATCCTGAAGCGAGTCCTGGCCCTAAAGATGCAGAACCTCTATTCGATTATTTTATTGAATTGATTAAAAAGTATCGTCAAATAAATTTAGCTACTCAAGTTGATTAATCAGGAGCAAAAAATGGCAAAGCGTACAGATATTAAAAGTATCCTGATTTTAGGTGCGGGTCCCATTGTTATTGGCCAAGCTTGTGAATTTGATTACTCCGGAGCACAAGCATGTAAAGCCCTACGTGAAGAGGGTTATCGCGTTATTTTAGTGAATTCCAATCCAGCGACAATTATGACAGATCCCGAACTTGCGGATGCTACTTATATTGAGCCGATTCAGTGGGAAGTGGTACGCAAAATTATTGAAAAAGAGCGTCCTGATGCGATTTTACCTACAATGGGTGGACAAACTGCTTTAAACTGTGCTTTAGAATTAGAGCATAAAGGTGTATTAAACGAATTTGCTGTTACTATGATTGGCGCCACGGCTGATGCAATTGACAAGGCAGAAGATCGTCAGCGGTTTGATAAAGCAATGAAGAAAATCGGTCTTGAAACTGCACGTTCAGGGATTGCCCATTCCCTGGAAGAAGCACTAGAGGTGGTAGAGAAAGTAGGCTTCCCCTGTATTATTCGTCCTTCATTTACTATGGGCGGTTCGGGCGGCGGAATTGCTTATAACCGTGAAGAGTTTGAAGACATTTGTCTGACCGGTTTAGATCTTTCACCGACCAATGAATTACTGATTGATGAATCGTTAATTGGTTGGAAAGAGTATGAAATGGAAGTGGTTCGTGATAAAAATGATAATTGTATCATCATATGTTCTATTGAAAATGTCGATGCGATGGGGATTCATACGGGAGATTCTATCACTGTCGCTCCTGCTCAAACATTAACCGATAAAGAATATCAAATTATGCGCAATGCATCGATGGCAGTGTTGCGAGAAATTGGTGTAGAAACCGGTGGTTCAAATGTTCAATTTGCCGTAAATCCTAAAAATGGTCGCTTAATTGTTATTGAAATGAATCCCCGGGTATCACGTTCTTCTGCTTTAGCATCTAAAGCAACCGGTTTTCCTATTGCAAAGGTTGCAGCAAAACTTGCGGTAGGTTATACACTTGATGAATTAATGAACGATATTACCGGAGGACGGACACCCGCATCTTTTGAACCTTCTATTGATTATGTCGTGACTAAGATCCCTCGTTTTAACTTTGAAAAATTCCCGGGTAGTAATGATCGTCTGACAACTCAGATGAAATCTGTTGGTGAGGTAATGGCTATTGGGCGAACTTTTCAAGAATCTATGCAAAAAGCATTGCGTGGATTAGAAGTCGCCGCGACGGGTTTTGATCCTAAAGTAGATTTAGATGAATTCGACTCGTTAACCAAAATTCGCCGTGAATTGAAAGACGCAGGAGCTGAACGTATCTGGTATATAGCCGATGCATTCCGCGCAGGTATGTCGGTGGATGGTGTGTTTAATCTCACTAATATCGATCGTTGGTTCTTGGTACAGATTGAAGAACTTGTTCGTTTAGAAGAGAAGGTTACTGAGTTTGGTGTTAATGGATTGTCAGCGGGGTTTTTGCGGCGATTGAAACGAAAAGGTTTTGCCGATATTCGTTTAGCTAAATTAGTCGGAGTTTCTGAAGCTGAAATCCGTAAATTACGTCATAAATATAAACTGCATCCTGTTTTTAAGCGAGTTGATACTTGTGCGGCAGAATTTGCCACAGATACTGCTTATCTCTATTCCACTTATGAAGATGAATGTGAGGCCAATCCTGACAGTACTCAATCTAAGATTATGGTACTAGGTGGTGGACCAAACCGCATTGGTCAAGGAATTGAATTTGATTATTGTTGTGTTCATGCTGCGTTGGCGTTACGTGAAGATGGCTATCAAACAATAATGGTAAACTGTAATCCAGAAACAGTTTCTACCGATTATGATACATCTGATCGTCTCTATTTTGAACCAGTAACGTTAGAAGATGTATTAGAAATAGTTAGGATTGAACAACCTGAAGGTGTCATTGTGCAGTATGGTGGCCAGACACCATTAAAATTAGCGCTTGCTTTGGAAGAAGCTGGCGTTCCTATTATTGGCACTAGCCCAGATGCGATTGATCGAGCTGAAGATCGTGAGCGTTTTCAACAAGCAGTGGCCCGTTTAGGGCTGAAACAACCAGAAAATGCCACGGTTACCACTATTGAACAGGCTATAGAAAAGGCTCACAGTATTGGTTACCCCTTAGTTGTACGTCCTTCTTATGTTTTAGGTGGTCGGGCAATGGAGATTGTCTACGATGAAACTGACTTACGTCGGTACTTTCAGACCGCCGTGAGTGTTTCCAATGATGCGCCAGTTTTACTCGATCATTTTCTGGATGATGCCATTGAGGTTGATGTCGATGCTATCTGTGATGGGGAAACCGTTTTAATTGGTGGCATTATGGAGCATATTGAACAAGCTGGTGTTCATTCCGGTGATTCTGCCTGTTCCTTGCCGCCTTATACCTTGAGTCAGAATATACAGAATGTCATGCGTGAGCAAGTAAAAGAGCTGGCCTTTGAACTACGCGTTCGAGGATTAGTTAATGTTCAATTTGCGGTTAAAGATAATGAAGTTTATTTAATCGAAGTAAATCCGCGAGCTGCGCGTACAGTGCCTTTTGTATCAAAAGCAACAGGAATACCACTGGCAAAAGTAGCCGCTCGCGTCATGGTCGGACAATCTTTAGCTAAACAGGGTGTAACCAAAGAAATTATTCCACCTTATTATTCGGTTAAAGAAGTCGTATTGCCATTTAATAAATTCCCTGGTGTTGATCCTATTTTGGGACCAGAAATGCGTTCTACCGGTGAAGTTATGGGTATAGGTCGTACTTTTGCCGAAGCATTTGCTAAAGCCATGTTTGGTTGTTCTTCTACGATGAAAAAATCTGGGAGGGCATTACTTTCTGTAAGAGAAAATGATAAAGCCAAGGTGGTTGATTTAGCGGCTAAATTAATTGAGCATGGTTTTGAGTTAGATGCAACACATGGTACTGCAATTGTATTGGGTGAGGCAGGAATTAACCCGCGTTTAGTTAATAAAGTTCATGAGGGGCGCCCTCATATTCAGGATAGAATAAAAAATGGTGAATACAGTTATATTGTCAATACTACTGCAGGTCGTCGTGCAATAGAAGATTCGAAGCTTATTCGTCGTAGTGCATTACAATATAAAGTAAATTATGATACCACTATTAATGGCGGCTTTGCGACAGCGATTTCCCTCAATGCTGATCCCACAGAGCAGGTTATCTCTGTCCAAGAGATGCATAAAATGATCCGACATTAACTATTACTCGCTCTTGTCAATGGCCCTACTCGATGGGCCATTTTCTTATTCTGTTCTAATAAAATCCATGATATTTATTTGGCTTTTTTATGTTTCCAATATACGACAAGTGAACCGATGAATCCGCTAATGAGTAGCAGTATAGGTAAGAATATTAAAATATTCATGACAATATTTTCATGGCGTTTGATAAAAGGAATTTGATTTATTGCGTAACCTAAAGAAACAATGATTCCAATCCATAACAGGCCGCTAAGCCAATTAAATAATTGGAAGCGACGGTGGTTTAAGGTCGAAAGTCCCGCTAAAACCGGCAATAGTGTGCGAACAAAAGCTAAAAAACGACCGATCAAAAGCGCATATAAGCCTTGGTTGTTGAATAATCGGTTTGCACGATCGTGATACTCTTGTGGGATCTGTTTTAACCATTGTTTTATTATATTCGTATCGCTAAGCCATCGCCCTTGTAAAAAACCTAACCAGCAACCTAGGCTAGCAGCAACAGTTAAAATAATGATTGTAGGAATAAAGGAAAGAACACCTTTTGCAATTAAAGCACCGGAAAGAATAAGTAGCGTATCTCCTGGCAGAAATGCTGCAGGAAGAATACCATTTTCTAATACGATAATGGTAAAAAGTACTGCATAAATAATCCATAAAATATCGGGATTAATTAGTTTAGCAAAATCATGATGCCAAATTGCCATCACGATTTCATTGAGAACTTGCATAGCTTACCCTGTTAATAACAACCAATGAAGAACTGATATAGTTGCCAGTTTACCTTAAAAAGCTGGATTATGTTGGATTTATTCACGGGTTTAGTATAAAAGCAAGTTGAATAAAAGGTGTCTATCTGAGAGAAAAGAATATTAAAAATGGGAAATGTATGTTGTGGCCACCCGTTATTAGAACAAGTCAAATTGCAGCAAACTTATTGATAACAAGTAAATAAATAAAAATTTCATCAAATAGTAATGATAATTACTATCAAATGATTTAATGTCTGGTATGATCAGTAAGTTTTACATAATGTAAGTGTGGTAAATAAAAATTTACTACGAATAGACTAGCTGGCATAGGGTATGATCAGCTAAAAGATCGCGTTAAATAACAGAAGAGTGATAGCCAACTGATGCGTAAATTGATAGCTTCTATTTTTTTGGCAATAAGTTTGATAAATATAACATTCGCCGAGACAAATCAGGCAGGCCTGTCTGAGCAGTCCCTGCCTGTTAATATACCTAATCAGCAAGATATATCCATTGCAAATTCACTTCCAACGACTTCAGCCAATGGAGAGCAATCAAGCGAGAAAGATCTTGCCACTGAAAAAAATTTAGCGGCGCTACAACAGGAACCAAATTTATTAACTGCACAACGAGGATTTGATCAAGATCTTTCGATTTGGAGTATGTATCAGCATGCTGACATGGTTGTGAAAGCAGTCATGCTAGGATTAATTGTTGCTTCAATCATTACTTGGGCTCTGTTTTTCTCAAAAAGCATTGAACTGATTGGGGCATACCGACAGCTACGAAAAGAACAGCAAAAATTATCTAAAGTAAAATCACTTGATGATGCGATAGGAATTGCTGCAACATTTAAAAAAAATAGTGTTACTCGAAAATTATATGATGAAGTTGTGGCGGAAAAAACATTATCAGCCGGTAGTCATGATTTAAATGGAACCAAAGATCGTGCCAATTTTCGCCTTGAAAGAGCTGTTGCTTCAATTAGTCGTTACATGGGGCGAGGTAATGGTTATTTAGCAACTATAGGGGCAATTTCACCCTTCATTGGTTTATTTGGTACAGTTTGGGGAATTATGAATAGTTTTATTGGTATAGCTCATTCTCAGACGACTAATTTAGCGGTTGTTGCACCTGGCATAGCAGAAGCTTTGTTAGCTACGGCAATAGGGCTGGTAGCAGCGATACCAGCAGTGGTTATATATAATTTATTTGCACGCATGATTAATACTTATCGTGGTCAACTGGGCGATGTAGCTGCTCAGGCTACGGTATTATTAGGTAGAGATTTGGATTTAGCTGATAGTAATAAAGAAAGGTAAGTGCTCATGGCGATCCGTTTAAACGATGATTTAAATGATAATGGTGAAATGCATGAAATTAATGTTACACCATTTATTGATGTAATGTTGGTTTTACTGATTATTTTCATGGTTGCGGCACCTTTAGCGACAGTCGATATTAAAGTTAATTTACCGGCTTCTACAGCTAAACCTCAACCTAGACCGGAAAAACCGTTATTTTTAACCGTGAAAGCGAATGGTCTAATGTATGTTGGAGAGCAAAATGTCTCACAGGAACAATTGGCATCAGCATTGGATCAGATAACTGGTACAAATAAAGAAACCACTATTTTTTTTCAAGCAGATAAAACTGTAAATTATGAAAGGATCATGGATGTAATGAACTTATTACGTAAATCTGGTTACCTTAAAGTGGGATTAGTTGGCATGGAGATGTCACAGAGTACAAAATAGTGTATTACTAATGTTATCAAAACTGGGTAATTAAATACCCAGTTTCGATTCAATTGCATTAGTAGTAAATCAATAGTGTTATATTTTTTATATTTCATAACCATATTAATAGTATGGTTATGAAATAACACAATTAATGATTTCAAATTTATTAATATTACAAAATAATAAACTATCACATGAAATTAAAATGTAATAATAAAAAACTTATATTTATATTTTATATGATTTATAGTTATTAATTTCATTTTTTAAACTATTAAGTTAGGAGTAAGTGTTGATAATTTTTTTTATTCATCTAAATGGTCGACTTCCATTTATAATTTATATAAACATGGTGAATATATTTAAGTAAGATAAGTTTAATGTACACTATATTTACCTACAAAAAATAAGGTAATTTAATTTGGTTGTGAGTGAACAAAATAATTTAACAAAAAATACTTGCATCAAAATAGATTTTAATTATAGAATAATTATGCTAAATATTAGATAATAATATTATTAATATTGTAGATAATCATTATTGAGTAGAATAGCTGTATTTATAAATTATTTGGATAATTAATATAGTTATGTCTGCAATGGAATTTATATCTAATAAACATAGTCATTTTCTTATCTGGCTATGATTTAAAGCTATTTTAGAATTTTTAATGGGCTGATTTTTCAATAACTACATACAGCAAAGTATATTAATAATATTTAACTACAGTAATATTAACGTTATCTAGCTAAGATAACGTTTTTTTTAATCTATTTAGTATTTCTCATATAAAAATCGATATTTCAATTATCTATTTGTAAATAATAAAATTTATTTTTGTTTTTAAATTTATGCTTATTATTGATTTTAATCGAATTTTCAGTCGAATATAACTGAAACTGTTATTACTATAAATTTTTAGTGATAAAAAACTAATCTAACTATGATTAACCATAATTTATAGTTTAAACATTTTTGTAATAAAAAATATAAGTTATTACTGATGATTATATTTGATTCATTTATGCAAGCAGAAGGATAGAAATATGGTTTTATATATCATCCAGTCTGGGAGGAGAGGGTAAAATTATCTAGCCGATAAAATAAAACTGGCGATTAAAAATCGCCATTCTGAAAGGTTTTATCGCATTACCAAGCCAAGCTAATTAAATGTTCGTTTCGGCACCTAAAATATCAATTAGGCATTTTATCAGCGCACTAATTTCGTTTGTCATCAAGATATAATCGGCATCAAAGCGTTGGGCAAAATCTGTTTTATCAATATCGTCATTTTGTTCTTTTATCAGATCACTAAATTTTAGTCTTTTAATTGTTCCGTCATCCGAAAGAATAAATTGAATACGATCTTCCCATTCTAATGCTAACTTTGTTACTCGTTTTTTAGCTTCAATATGGGCGATAATTTCATCACAGAGTAAATCTTGTTTTTTACAACGGATCACGCCATCTTCTTCAACGGGTGCTTTTAATTCGGCTTCATCCATTAAACTAAATCCATTAGCAGGTTTGCCCGAGCGTACCCACTCCGTTAAAGTTAGTTCGATTGGTTTTTGATAACTTAAAGGTACAACTGGAAGCGAGCCTAATGTTTTACGTAAAAATGCCAGATTATCTTCAGCACGTTTAGTGCTGGCGGCATCTACAATAATTAGATTATTGATTATATCTAACCAGATATAAGTATGACTGATTTTGCTAAAAGCTCTGGGTAACAGCGTATGAAGCACTTCATCTTTTAATGGATCTTTTTCGCTTTTTTTCAGTTTTCGCGCTTGAGACGTTTCCAGTTTTTTAATTTTAGCTTGTAATTCTTGTTTGATAACCTGAGCTGGCAAGATCTTTTCTTCTTTTTGGGCACAAAGCAGGATATGATTATTCGCCGTATGGATTAAAGTTTCACCAAGCGATCCCATCGGTGAAGTCCAGCCTATTTTCATAATATCTTGGCTTGTGCATGGGCTATAAGCCAGTGTGGCAAGTTGTTTTTCAAGCTCATCTACGGATAATGTGAATTCCCGATTTAAACGGTAGATCATTAAATTTTTAAACCACATCTCAAGGCTTCCTCGTTATTCCTCATTCAAAAATCGGGGATATAATAACGGATCATATCCTTCGACCCTAGTTTTCAATCGCTATTTTTACTGATTGAGTCAGTTTTAGTAGATTTTATCCATCTACATATGTCACTTTTATCTTAAATTATCATTTGGTTTTTATGGTAAATTAATTTTAAAATATAGGGCAATATTCTGTCATTCATTATTTTTAATAAATTCTTTATTGTTAGCTGCTGATTTTAATAATCGATTAAAAAACACTATAAATAATCTCTTATTTTTTTTATTAAATTATTTAATAAAATTTTTTAGAGAATTCTATAGCAAGAAATAGAATGTAAAGATGAGATTATTTTTGCCATAAAAATAATTTTTTTACTGTATGCTTAAATTTAATTTATTAGTAACTTGCTGATTTTATAAGCTTGTTTTGTTATTTTTCAGGGGGTTAAATTTTAATAAATTATTTTTATTCAATTTATAAAATATTTTCTATTTATAATTTCATTATGATTTTTTAATTACCTTAAAGCAAAGGAATTTATTTTATTATTTGGAATTAACATTTTTCAATTATTTTGTTCAGCATAAATTAATGGGTGTTTTTATGGCAAGAAAATTAAAACCCATCATAACATTTATTGCTACCTTATCTTTAGCAGAGATTACACAGGCAACAAGTATTTATGATGATCAATATACACGTTTTGATATTTATGGGCAGATTCGATTAATAAATAGTTGGGATACTGAAAAGAATAAAACCATTATTGGCGATGATGGTAGCCGTATTGGTTTATTTGCCGAGCATAAATTGCCTCATGAAGTTAAAGTATTTGGCAATATTGAATTAGGTTTAGATACGCAAAAGTCGAATAGTAATAATCCTAATAGCCAATTTCAACTCTATAATCGAGTTGGCTACGTTGGTATTTCTCATGCAGAGTATGGAAAAGTTCAATTTGGCCGTACTTATATTCCTATTGATTCGGTTGCTAAATCTAATTTAGGTTATAACAATACAGGTGTGCTATATTTTGCTGATGTATTAAGTCGTAATACCGGTATATCCTCCGGTTATGTAAAGCAAGAAAATGGTAATACTATCTATCGTGGTACTGGACAAGATATTTTTACCCTACGTTTGCCCCATACTATTTATTTAGAAACACCTTTATTTAAAGGCGTTAAGTTTGCAGGCAGTTATTCTAAACCCTCAGAAGGCAGTGCTGAGCGTGATCATAGTGATATTCTTCATGCTTACTCATTGGGTCTTTTTTATCAGAACGCTTTGGGTTTCGAACTGGCGACAGGTTGGGCCGAAGCGGTGGGAGAAAAAAACCAAACAGGAAAAAAACCGCAAGACAATATGTTCGGACTGGGTGTCAAATATATTTTTCCTGATAAAACTGCTTCAATTGGGATCGATTATGGTCGATTACAATCAACGAATGTTGTAGTCGTTGGAAAAACATTGACGCCAACATCGGTGACAGGGAATTGGTCGGCTCATCTCTACAGTATTGGTGCGAAATGGCACTGGCCTGAATCCGATACAGGTTTATATGCCGGTTATGGACTAAGATCGGGCGATAAAAAAACTTTTGACTATACAAAGCAGACTTATACGTTAGGTGTAGATAAAGACTTTGCAGTAATGAAAAGTAAGCAATTACTTTTATATATAGAAATGGCATATAACCATCTGCATAGTAAAAATCAAGCTTACGAAAAAGATAATTGGTTTTTGGTTGAGACAGGCTTGCGCTTCTTTTTCTAACCAATTGTATAAATATTCACCCTTATGAATCATAGCGTTTTAGTCTATTACATAAAGGTAAAAAATTAATAACAACAGCCATTCTGGCTGTTATTTTTTTATGTTCGCTTCAATGGATAAAATCAAGATATTTGGTAAAGCTTATCTTATTATTTTATACCTTTTTGGTATAAGAAAGGCCCAAAAACGCATTACGTTTTGCTACGCTAATACCAACTTACTATTAGCTATTGGACAAAATAAATTTTGCTGCAAGTTGAGTTAATTTTCACCAAAGACTTTGAAGCGAATGTCATCGTCAATATAGGTTTTTTCATTGGCCAGTTGTTTAATTGCACCAAAGACTAATTGAGCGCGTAATTTCCACGAGTTTGGGATCTGCCAACTAGCATGCACTTTTTCATCAATAAGGGGATTGTAGTGTTGCAGTGATGCCCCCACTTTTTCTTGTGCTAGACTCGCCCAAACCGCATATTGTGCCATCCCACTACTTTGTTCTGACCAAACAGGAAAATTATCGGCATAAAGCGGAAATTTTTGCTGTAATTCTTTGATAACATTTTGTTCTTCAAAAAATAAAACCGTACCAGCGCCGGCAGCAAAGCTATCGATTTTTTTCTCTGTGGTAGTAAAAATCTCTTTAGCAACAATTTCTTTTAGTGCTTCTTTGGTAATATTGTGCCACAGTTTTTTATGTTCATCGCCAAATAGAATAACCACACGCGATGTTTGAGAATTAAATGAAGAAGGCGCTTCTTTGACGGCTTCTTTAACTAATGTGATAAGTTTTTCTTGAGAGATAGGTAGTGAGCTATCTATATTATAAATAGTTCTTCTTTTTTTCATCATTTCAATAAATTTATTTGGCATTATATTCTCCTTATATTAATAAGGTCATAAATTGATTGTATGTAAACAGGTTATTGATAACTATAAACGGACTGATAAAAAAACATAGATAAAAAATTTAACCATATAGTTCAAAAATTCAGTTATTAATTAATTTTGTGAATTACATATCAGTTCTCATCTTAAGTCTAAAAATTTGCAACTTAACAAAATTGGCGACAATATTTCATTAAATGGTCATAAATATGAAATAATAGTGCCGATTAATTTGATAATGAAATAATAATAGGATCAATCATGGTAAGACGTATTCTGGTCGTCGAAGATGAAACCGCGATCCGTGAGATGGTATGCTTTGTATTAGAACAGAATGGATTCCAAACAGTTGAGGCTGATGATTATGATTCAGCAATCGCGCAGCTTATAGAGCCTTATCCTGCACTCATCTTGCTGGATTGGATGATCCCAGGTGGTTCGGGTATCCAGCTTATTGCCCATATAAAACGTGATCAACTAACCCGAAATATTCCCATTATGATGTTAACCGCAAGGGGAGAAGAAGAAGATCGGGTGAGAGGTTTAGAAATTGGAGCAGATGATTATCTTACTAAACCTTTTTCACCGAAAGAGCTGGTTGCTAGGGTAAACGCAATTTTACGCCGTGTTTCAGCTTTGGCTAGCGACAATATTATTGAAATGAACGGATTGAAGTTAGATCCGGCGTCTCATAGAGTAATGAGTGATGCAACATCGATAGAAATGGGACCGACAGAATATAAATTATTGTATTTTTTTATGACTCATCCAGAACGAGTTTATAACCGTGAGCAATTATTAAATTATGTTTGGGGTGTAAATGTTTATATCGAGGATCGTACAGTCGATGTGCATATTCGTCGTTTACGTAAAGCACTTGCTGTAGGTGGTCATGAAAAAATGATCCAGACCGTTCGAGGTACAGGCTATCGTTTCTCTGTTCGTTATTGATTGCTGGTTATAAGGAAAAGTCGACGTGCTTGAACGTTTGTCGTGGAAAAAATTAGTGGTTGTTCTGGTTTTATTCTGTTTACCAGCATGTGGGTTATCACTTTTTATTGGTCATCTTTCTTGGCTACTCGTGATTTCACTATTAGTGGCTTTATGTTGGCATAGTTATCATTTACTAAAATTATCCGATTGGCTTTGGCTTGAACGTCGTTTACTGCCACCCGCTGGAAAAGGTGTTTGGGAGCCGATTTTTTATGGTATTTATCAGTTACAACAACGTAATCGTAAACGCCGGCGTGAATTGGTACAGATTATTAGGCGGTTTCGTAGTGGCGCAGAATCTTTACCTGATGCTGTAATTATTATGACCGCAGAAGGTAATATTGTTTGGTGTAATCGTTTAGCTGAATATTTATTGGGTTTTCGTTGGCCGGAAGATAGCGGGCAATCTATTTTCAATTTACTTCGTTATCCTGATTTTAACCGCTATTTTATTTTGGCCGACTATTCCGTACCATTTACGATAGCGTTAAATAACGGTGCGATGGTTGAATTTCAAATTATGTCTTATGTTGATGACCAATTATTGATGGTTGCAAGAGACATAACGGAAAAGGAGAAATTAGAAAAATTACGTGGCGAATTTTTTGCTAATGCTAATCATGAATTACGCACACCGTTGACCGTTTTGCAAGGTTACCTGGAAATTATGGATGAGCAAACCGATAGTCATTCGGCTAACAAAAAAGCCTTACACTCAATGCGTGAACAAGTGGCACGCATGGATAGACTGATTGAACAATTACTCCAGCTTTCCCGCATTGAAATAGCACCGCATGTTAATTTGAATGAACAGATCAATATTCCGGCAATGCTAAACACAATAAAACAGGATGTAATAAATTTAAGCCTGGCAAAGCATGAAATTATTTTTGATGTAGATAAAAAATTGCAAGTTTATGGTAACGAAGAGCAGTTGAGAAGTGCTATTTCAAACCTTATTTATAATGCGATTAACCATACACCAGTTGGAACATCTATTCATATT
Organism: Arsenophonus sp. aPb; assembly: GCF_029873475.1. NCBI lineage: Bacteria > Pseudomonadati > Pseudomonadota > Gammaproteobacteria > Enterobacterales > Morganellaceae > Arsenophonus > Arsenophonus sp. aPb. Next base: position 2,553,600 of record NZ_CP123499.1, on the reverse strand, counting down.
TGTTGGCAACATATTAAACAGGGAGCACTTTTTTCTATTCGCGATAATGGCCCGGGAATTGCTTCAGCGCATTTGCTACGTTTAACAGAACGTTTTTATCGCGTAGAAAAATCGCGTTCACGCCGAATGGGTGGCGGTAGCGGATTAGGATTGGCTATTGTCAAACATGCATTAATACATCACCATTCCCAATTAAATATTGAAAGTCAATTGGGTAAGGGGTCGGTGTTTAGTTTTATTTTACCGTCTAGTTTAGTTGTAACAACAAAAAATGGACAAAATTAAATTTCATGTGCTGAATTTTGGTTAAATAAATTTAGCCAAATGATATATTTGCATGAGAAGATGTTAGTGTTGCTTAAATTTTGTGCAAATCATATAACGTATATTGAGTAAACACTAAAACCAATCACTAAATAAAAAATTTATTTCGGATTTTTATTCTGCTTTTTCGATTTACTATTGCCTTTTATCATTATAAAAGTTTTACTTGTAGTCTGTTATTGGCGTATTTTTCTGTTTTTATCAAATTTATCAGATTAATTAAATAAATTTTTACTGATTAAAAATCAACAGAGATCATAGTCAATAAATAAAAAGTGGTTTAGGTTTTAGTTCTACTTAAGCTGGATGATAAATAACAACAAATTAACAACAATTATGGCATATCGTTTAACATCGAGAGATATTTTAGCGTTAGGGTTTATGACCTTTGCGTTATTTGTAGGAGCAGGAAATATTATTTTTCCTCCTATGGTTGGATTGCAAGCTGGTGAGCAAGTATGGATAGCAGCAGCCGGATTCCTGCTAACAGGTGTTGGGTTGCCTGTTATTGCTGTTATTGCGCTAGCAAAAGTAGGTGGCGGCATCGAACAGCTTAGTGCGCCGATTGGTAAATCTGCGGGATTATTGTTAGCTATTGTCGCTTATTTATCGGTCGGGCCATTATTTGCGACACCTCGTACTGCAACAGTTTCTTATGAAGTCGGAATTGCCCCATTAGTAGGAGGCGTTTCGTCGCTTTCATTGTTTATTTATAGCCTAATTTATTTTGCCATTGTGATAACTATTTCACTCTATCCAGGACGATTGCTCGATAGCGTAGGGCATATCTTAGCGCCAATAAAAATGATTGCATTAGCTATTTTGGGTATTGCTGCGTTACTTTGGCCAGCAGGTGAACCTATTATGTCAACGCCATCCTACACAGAAATGGCTTTTTCTAATGGTTTTATTAATGGTTATCTGACTATGGATACCCTGGGTGCCATGGTTTTTGGCATTGTTATTGTTAATGCTGCCCGCTCACGTGGCGTTGAAAATTCTGCTCTTCTAACCCGTTATACAATGTGGGCTGGCTTAATTGCCGGCGTGTTATTAACGTTGGTTTATGTTTCACTGTTTAAACTGGGTGAGAATAGCGGCATGTTATTGCCTAACGCCAGCAATGGCGCTGATATTTTGCATGCCTATGTGCAACATACTTTTGGTAATTATGGTAGCTTTTTCTTAGGGGTACTGATTTTTGTTGCTTGTATGGTAACGGCGGTTGGGCTCACTTGTGCTTGTGCTGAATTTTTTGCGCTTTATGTGCCGATTTCTTATCGTAAATTAGTCTGGATACTTGGTATCTTTTCTATGGTTATCTCGAATTTAGGATTAAGTAAACTGATTGAATTTTCCATTCCAGTATTAATCGCGATTTACCCACCATGTATTGTATTGATTATGATGAGCTTTACCTTGAAATGGTGGAAATGTGCATCCAGAGTGGTTGCGCCAACCATGCTGGTAAGCCTGCTATTCGGTTTATTAGGAGCGATGAAATCTTCAGAGATTTTGCAAGCATTCATTCCTGCTGTTGCGAAGAAATTACCCCTTTATGATCATGATTTAGCCTGGCTGGTACCATCATTAATTGTTTTAGTTTTGTTTGCATTATATGATCGTATTAACACTAAACAACACTGATATAAAGTGAGATGCCTGAAGGGTATAATTTAATAGTGACAAACCCTAGTCCTGAATCAGCTAGGGTTTATTTGTTTTCATTAATAGCGTTGTTTTTGCTGTTCGAGTTTCAGCAAAGGTGATCATTTCTGGATAAAATTGCCAAAAGAAAGTAGAAAAATGCGAGTAATGCAGAATAAAGTCATCAAAGGAACCGATTAAATCAACTAGTTTAGGCCGTCTGCGCGCCATGCTGTTTAATACATCACTAATATATTCAGGCTCTGCATAACGAATGAGCCAGTTTTGTGACCATAAATACTCATTTAATTCTTGAAATTTCTCAGGGGTATAATATAAGTTTGGCTCAATTTGCTGGCGGGCATAATGAACAAATTGGGATAGAGTTTGCTTTGATTCGATTTGATCCCAGTATAAAGCGAGAAAATGATCCCAAACTAAATCGAGAGTAATCGCGGCGACTCGACGGTATGGCGGCCGAAAAAGTTGCTTTGCATTAATCACAATGGGGTGTTGATCGGTAAATTTATCTACTTGGCGATGCATTCTGATCCCGGCCACAACATCTGGTGAATACAAACCATCAGGATTACCGCGAACGAAATCCGCCATTAAATTTCCTAATAAGGAACTTTGAGCTCGTTGAGCTAAATGCAAGTGTGCAAGAAAATTCATAGTGTCATTATAAGTGAATTTTTTAATTTTCGTGATGCTTATTTGTTGCACTGTTTTTATCGTCGCACTAGACTAGTGCGCTTGTTTTGATCAAATAGTATAAAGAAATGCGTGTCTCTGATTTTGCTTTTAAATTACCTGATGAATTAATAGCCCATTATCCCTTAGCCAAACGTAGTCATTGCCGGCTACTTTCTTTAGACGGTTCAACTGGTGAACTGGCTCATGGTATTTTTACTGATATTGTTGATAAATTAGAATCAGGTGATCTGCTAGTTTTCAATAATACGCAGGTTATACCGGCACGTCTTTATGGCCGTAAAATGTCTGGTGGCAAAATTGAAGTATTAATTGAGCGCATGTTAGATACCCACCGAGTTTTGGCACATGTTCGTGCTTCTAAAGCACCAAAGGTTGGCGCTGAATTATTATTAGGTGATGATGAAAGCGTCAAAGCTATTATGTTAGCAAGACACGATACATTATTTGAAATTGCTTTTCAGGATCAGCGTGATGTGTTAGCTATCTTAAATGATATTGGCCATATGCCATTACCTCCCTACATTGCTCGTCCTGATGAAGAGGTTGATAGAACACTATATCAAACGGTTTATGGCCAACGACCTGGTGCAGTTGCTGCGCCCACGGCAGGTTTACATTTTGATCAATCATTACTCGCGGCGCTGCGGCAAAAAGGGGTGGCAATGGCATTTGTGACGCTGCACGTTGGTGCAGGCACATTTCAACCTGTTCGAGTGGAAAATGTTGCTGAACATACCATGCATGCAGAATATGTTGAAGTATCGCAAGAGGTTGTTGATGCAATATTGGCATGTAAAGCGAGAGGTAAACGGGTTATCGCGGTTGGCACAACTTCAATTCGAGCTTTAGAAAGTGCGGCGAGCGCCTGTAAAGAAGGTATTATTGCTCCCTTTTTTGCTGATACTCGAATTTTTATTTATCCAGGCTTTCATTTTCAAATTGTCGATGCATTAATTACTAATTTCCATTTACCTGAATCCACTTTGATCATGTTGGTATCTGCTTTTGCTGGTTATCAAAATACGATGAATGCCTACCAAAAAGCAATCGCAGAGAAGTATCGCTTTTTTAGTTATGGTGATGCCATGTTTATCACGCATAATCCTAAGGCAGTGAGTGAAAAAGTGGCTGACTAGTTATTACCCGATAATTAACATCATCAATTTAGTTAACTAAATTGATAAATAACACATTGGACTGTTTTTCTGATGTTGGAGAGGCAAAGTGAAATATGAATTACAAACCCAAGATGGCCAAGCTCGCCGAGGTCGTTTGATTTTTGAGCGTGGCATAGTAGAAACGCCTGCTTTTATGCCGGTTGGTACTTATGGCACAGTTAAGGGTATGACGCCGGAAGAAGTTAAACAAACCGGAGCACAGATTCTGTTAGGCAATACTTTTCATTTATGGTTGCGCCCCGGGCAAGAGATAATGAAATTACATGGTGATTTGCATGATTTTATGCAATGGCAAGGACCAATTTTGACTGATTCAGGTGGATTTCAGGTTTTTAGCCTTGGTGCGATGCGTAAAATTAAAGAAGAGGGTGTCGATTTTCGTCATCCAATCAATGGTGAAAAAATTTTCCTTAGCCCTGAAAAATCAATGGAAATTCAGTATGATCTGGGTTCGGATATTGTCATGATTTTTGATGAATGTACGCCTTATCCAGCAAATTGGGAGTATGCTAAAAAGTCGATGGAGATGTCCCTTCGTTGGGCAAAACGTAGTCGTCAACGATTTGATGAGTTAGCTAATAAAAATGCGCTTTTTGGCATTATTCAGGGCAGTGTTTACCCGGATTTACGTGATATATCAGTAAAAGGCCTGGTCGAGATTGGTTTTGATGGCTATGCGGTTGGCGGTTTAGCCGTGGGGGAGCCGAAAGAGGATATGCACCGTATTTTAGAGCATGTTTGCCCACAAATCCCGCAGGATAAACCACGCTATTTAATGGGCGTCGGAAAACCGGAGGATCTGATTGAAGGGGTTCGTCGCGGTATTGATATGTTTGATTGCGTAATGCCAACCCGTAATGCACGAAATGGCCATTTATTTGTCACTGAAGGGGTAATTAAAATCCGGAATGCTAAATATAAATCGGATACTGCGCCACTAGATGCCCATTGTGACTGCTATACTTGCTCTAACTATAGCCGTGCTTATTTACATCATCTTGACCGATGTAATGAAATTCTTGGTGCCAGGCTTAATACCTTACACAATTTGCGTTATTATCAACGGCTAATGGCTGAAATTCGACAAGCGATAGAGAAAGGTGAATTTGAGGCTTTTGCGATAGAGTTTTATCGACGAATCAATAAATCGATTTCATCAAATTAGAGTATAATTTCAGTCGTGCTAATTGAATCAAATCAGTGTAGGATTTATTGGTTTGGATTAATTTTTGAGTTAGAAATATAGTTTTAATCACAATGAGGAAATTTTGATGAATTTGTTTATTTCTGAAGCAGTCGCTTCAGCGGGTGGTCAGGCGCAAGGAAACCCATACTCTTTGATCATCATGCTGGTTGTTTTCGGATTGATTTTTTATTTTATGATTTTACGCCCACAGCAGAAGCGAGCTAAAGAGCACAAAAAATTAATGGATTCTATTTCTAAAGGTGATGAGGTACTAACAACCGGTGGATTAATTGGCCGTGTCACCAAAGTATCTGAAACAGGTTATATTGTTGTCGCATTAAATGACACCAATGAAGTAACCATTAAACGTGATTTCGTTGCTGCTGTACTACCAAAAGGTACAATGAAGTCTATCTAATTTCTGATTTTCCCGAAGGGAATTGCCGTGCTAAATCGTTATCCTTTGTGGAAGTATTTGATGCTGATCGCTGCGTTACTCATCGGTCTGCTGTATGCGCTTCCCAATCTTTATGGAGAAGATCCGGCTGTTCAGATTACTGGCGTGCGGGGCACCGCTGCCAATGAACAGACTATGGATCAGGTTCGCAATATTTTAAAGAAAGAGAAAATCGAAAGTAAATCAATTGCACTGGAAAATGGTGTAATTCTTGCTCGTTTTGATAATCCAGATGTCCAGCTGCATGCACGCGAAAGCCTAGTTGCCGGTTTAGGCGAGCAGTATATTGTGGCGTTAAATTTGGCACCTGCTACCCCTCATTGGTTAAGGGCATTGGGCGGAGAACCCATGAAATTAGGGTTAGATTTGCGTGGTGGTGTTCACTTCTTAATGGAAGTGGATATGGAAACGGCGTTGGGTAAATTACAAGAGCAGAATATGGATGGCCTGCGTAGTGATTTACGTGAAAAAGGGATCTCATATTCAACAATACGTAAAATAGATAATTACGGCGTTGAGATTCGTTTTCGCGATGATAGTGATCGCTCGCAAGCCGAATCTTATTTGACACCACGTTATCGCGATTTAGTTTTTACTACGGGCAACAACAATATATTAACGGCAGTAATGACAGATGATCGGATCCGTGAAGCGCGTAATTATGCAGTATCACAAAATATTAATATTATCCGTAACCGAGTTAACCAATTAGGTGTTGCCGAACCATTGGTACAACGTCAGGGGGCTTCCCGTATTGTCGTTGAATTACCGGGTATCCAAGATACAGCGCGAGCAAAAGAGATTCTCGGTGCAACTGCAACGCTGGAGTTTCGTTTAGTTAATGTCGGTATAGACAGTTCGGCTATTCAACGTGGCCATATTCCGGGTGATTCTGAGATAAAATATACGCGTGATGGTGAACCGGTTGTTCTTTATAAACGCGTTATTTTGACAGGCGATCACATTACTGATTCGACATCAGATTTGGATGAAATGGGAAGCCCACAAGTAAGCATTGGTCTGGATAGTGTTGGTGGCTCTATTATGTCTGATTTTACGCGTGATAATCAGGACAAATTGATGGCAACCTTATTTGTTGAATATAAAGATAGCGGAAGAAAGGATGCCAATGGTCGTGCTATTTTGGTAAAAGATGAGAAAGTCATTAATGTCGCCAGAATTTCTGCTCGCTTTGGTAGCAAATTTCGTATTACCGGTATCAGTAATCCAACGGAAGCTCGTCAATTATCTTTATTACTACGCGCTGGTGCATTGATCGCCCCTATTCAAATTGTTGAAGAACGCACAATTGGGCCAACATTAGGATTGCAAAATATTGAGCAAGGAATGAAAGCATCATTAGCTGGTTTGTTAGCTTCTGTGCTATTTATGGTCATTTATTATCGCAAATTTGGTCTGATTGCCAGTTCCGCGTTGTTAGCAAACTTGATCCTCATTATGGGGATTATGTCGCTATTACCGGGAGCCACTTTAACCATGCCGGGAATTGCGGGTATTGTTTTGACGCTTGCTGTTGCTGTTGATGCTAATGTATTGATTAATGAACGTATTAAAGAAGAGCTAAAAAATGGTCGTTCTATACAGCAAGCGATACATGAAGGTTACAAAGGGGCATTTTCCAGTATTTTAGACGCGAATTTGACAACTGTGATCACGGCAACCATTTTGTATGCGGTAGGCACCGGCTCAATTAAGGGCTTTGCCATTACTACGGCGATTGGTATTGCCACCTCCATGTTTACTGCCATTGTAGGTACACGTGCTATTGTGAACTTATTGTATGGTGGTAAACGTATTAAAAAGCTGTCTATTTAAGGAGCGTGGTTGTGGCGCAAGATTACACAGTAGAACAGTTAAATCATGGCCGTAAAGTTATCGATTTTATGCGTTGGGATTATTTAGCATTTGCTATCTCAATTGCTTTGTTTATTCTTTCAATTACGGTCATATCATTGAAAGGTTTTAACTGGGGATTAGATTTTACCGGCGGGACAGTTATTGAAATTAATCTCAGTCAACCTGCGGATCTTGATAAAATTAGAGCTAGTTTAGCGAATAATGGCTATCGGGAACCACTGATCCAAAATTTTGGTAGCAGCCGAGATATTATGATCCGGTTGCCTCCCACTGAAGGCGTGGCAGGTAAAGAAATCGGTAAGTCTATTATTTCAGTGATTAACAAAAATGTCGATGAACAAGCAACGGTTAAGCGCATCGAGTTTGTTGGGCCAAGTGTTGGTAGTGAATTAGCTCAAACCGGAGCAATGGCACTTTTAGCAGCTTTGATCTGTATTTTGATTTACGTTGGTTTCCGTTTTGAATGGCGTCTAGCTGCCGGAGCGGTAATATCATTAGCTCATGATGTGGTTATTACATTGGGTATTGTGTCACTTTTTCAGATTGAAGTTGATATGACTATCGTTGCTTCATTAATGTCGGTTATTGGTTATTCCTTAAATGACAGCATTGTTGTTTCTGATCGTATTCGTGAAAATTTCCGCAAGATACGTCGTGGTACATCTTACGAAATAGTGAACGTTTCATTAACACAAACATTGAGTCGAACACTTATTACATCAGGAACTTCTTTATTAGTGGTACTGATGCTCTATCTTTTTGGGGGTTCAATACTGAAAGGATTTTCTCTAGTTATGTTAATTGGAGTGACGATTGGAACCGTTTCTTCAATTTATGTTGCTTCTGCTTTAGCATTAAAGATGGGAATGAAACGAGAACATTTGATCCCTCCTAAAGTGGAAAAAGAGGGAGCAGATCAACATTCTCTACTGCCTTAAAGGTAAATTTTGTTAACTTGCACCCTGTTAGATTGCGCTAGCAGGGTGTTTTTCATTGATAGCTGAGTTAAACTGAAAAACCGGACCCTAAAATCAGGAAATTTTATGCATTGCCCATTTTGCACCGCTGTAGATACCAAAGTGATTGATTCACGACTGGTTGGCGATGGTTCGCAGGTTCGTCGTCGTCGACAATGTCTTGAATGTCATGAGCGTTTTACGACTTTTGAAGTGGCTGAATTAGTTATGCCGCGGGTAGTAAAAAGCGATGATGTACGTGAGTCATTTGATGAACACAAACTTAGACGAGGTATGCAAAAAGCATTAGAAAAACGCCCGGTAAGTTCTGATGATGTGGAAACCGCTATTAACAATATAAAATCACAACTTCGCGCAACTGGAGAGCGAGAAATTCCAGCGAAAATGATTGGGAAAATTGTCATGGATGAATTGAAAAAGCTAGATAAAGTTGCTTACATACGCTTTGCTTCGGTTTATCGTAGTTTTGAAGATATTCGTGAATTTGGCGAAGAAATTGCTAAGTTACAGGATTAATAGTAAAAATGACCGCCTTTGATAAGCAGTTTATGAGCCGTGCGTTGTCATTGGCCAAGCAGGGACGATTTACCACCTCACCTAACCCAAATGTAGGCTGCGTCATTGTACGTGATGGTGAAGTTGTGGGAGAAGGTTTTCATTGTAAATCAGGCGGAGCCCATGCGGAAATTTATGCTTTACAAATGGCCGGTGAAAAAGCTCACGGAGCAACCGCATATGTCACATTAGAACCCTGTAGCCATTATGGTAAAACTCCGCCTTGTGCAGATGCGTTAATTAGTGCAGGTATTCGGCGTGTTGTTGTCGCGATGCAAGATCCAAATCCTCAGGTTGCAGGACGAGGTTTACTAAAATTACAGCAGGCTGGGATCGAAGTAGTACATGGTTTACTAATTGATGAAGCTGAGCAGTTAAATCAAGGCTTTTTAAAAAGGATGCGAACTGGTTTCCCCTATGTTCAACTTAAATTAGCTGCATCACTTGATGGGCGGACAGCCCTCGCATCAGGTGAAAGTAAGTGGATTACTTCGCCAGCAGCTCGTCAGGATGTACAGAGTTTTAGAGCCCAAGCGAGCGCAATTTTAACCACCAGTGCCACTGTTTTAGCTGATAATCCTGCTTTAAATGTCCGTTGGACAGATTTCGCGCCAGAACTACAAAATATTTATCCTAAAGATCACCTGCGCCAGCCAATAAGAATTGTTTTGGATCGCAATAATCAAGTAAAACCAGAACATTTTGTTACAAAATCAGCTGGTGAATGTTGGCTTATTCGCCCGAATCCCATTGCGCAAAATTGGGGTGGTAATGTTGAACAAATAACCATCCCGACCTACGGAAAAGGAATTGATCTAGTTTTGCTGATGATGCAGTTGGCTAAACGTAATATTAATTCAATTTGGGTCGAAAGCGGGCCAACACTTGCCGGCGCTTTGTTGACACTAGGCTTAGTCGATGAATTGATTGTTTACGTGGCCCCTAAAATTTTAGGTGAAAGCGCTAGAGGATTAATTAATATTCCAGAATTACAAAAATTGAAAGATGCACCTGCGTTTGAATTTATTAATATTGAACTTATTGGCACTGATTTACGTTTAACACTGCGCCCATTGTGATGTCATATTTTCGTTAGCTGGTTAGCTTAATAGAGCGTAGTAGTATTGTTAAAGTAATATAATCTTCAATTAATTCAATTTAGCGTTCCTAATTACCTATTTTAAAGTTAGTTAAATTCAGCAGCGCAGTATATAAAAGAATATGGTAAAATTGTCGTTTGTGTAGAGAATAATTAGTATTTTAAGGAAGGCTATGAAGGTAATAAAAGGTACGGTAGCGGCACCTAAAGCTCGTATAGCAATAGCTATTGCACGTTTTAATCATTTTATCAACAATAGCTTGCTCGAAGGCGCTATGGATACCTTAGAGCGTGTTGGCCAAGTTGCAACAGAAAACATCACGGTAGTTTGGGTACCTGGTGCTTATGAACTGCCATTGACGATTAAAACATTAGTAGAAACGAAAAAATATGATGCAGTCGTTGCTCTTGCTAGCGTCATACGTGGTGCAACCCCACATTTTGACTATGTTGCCGGTGAATGTAGTGCTGGACTTTCTAATGTCGCGATGACAAGTAATATTCCGGTTGCCTTTGGTGTATTAACCACCGAGGATATTGAGCAGGCCATTGAGCGTGCAGGTACAAAAGCAGGGAATAAAGGTGCTGATGCTGCGTTAGCTGCGCTGGAAATGGTTAATGTAATTCAGGCCATTAAAGGCTAACTATTTTATTTAAGGGGAATTTTGTGAAACCTGCTGCTCGTCATCGCGCGCGTGAGTGTGCTGTTCAGGCGATTTATTCGTGGCAATTATCGGGTAATAGTATTGCTGATGTTACAGAGGAATTTTTATCTGAACAGGATATGTCAGATGTTGATGTGACTTACTTCCGTGAGCTACTTAATGGCGTTTCAACGCATGTGTCGGAACTCGATAAAAAAATGGCTCCTTACCTTTCTCGTCAATTGGGAGAACTTGGTCAGGTAGAGAAAGCGGTTTTACGTTTAGCGATGTTTGAACTCTGTTACCGTAATGATGTACCTTATAAAGTTGCTATTAATGAAGCAATTGAATTAGCAAAAGTTTTTGGTGCCGAGGAGAGTCACAAATTTATCAATGGTGCCCTCGATAAAGTTGTTGCTATTGTACGTAAGAAGTAATAGTGTTCAGGCTTTTCGAATAATCTGATGTTCATTTTGATTATAAGGTAGTGTGATAAGCCTTATAGCAATCGGAGCATAGTATATTGGAATATTATTATGGTTTGTGGCGAATTTGATATCATCGCGCGTTACTTTAATCGTCAACAGCAAAATCGGCATGACGTTAATATCGGTATTGGTGATGATTGTGCATTGATAACAATACCGGAAAAACAGCAATTAGCGATTACTACTGATACACTAGTTGCGGGTATCCATTTCCTTGATAGTATTTCACCAGAAGATTTGGCCTATAAATCTTTGGCGGTTAATTTAAGTGATTTAGCCGCTATGGGTGCCGATCCTGCCTGGGTTTCTTTGGCGTTGACATTGCCAGAAATCAATGAAGATTGGCTGGCAAGATTTAGTTCTAGCTTATTTGAACAGCTTAATTACTATGAAATGCAGCTTATTGGTGGAGATACAACCCGAGGGCCAATGAGTTTAACCTATACAGCCCATGGTTTGATTCCTATAGGAAAATCACTAACACGGTCAGGTGCCTGTAATGGTGATTGGATTTATGTTACCGGAACATTGGGAGATAGTGCTGCAGGTCTGGCGATTTTGCAATCACAGCTAGTTGTTGAAGATGCAAAAGATCGTAATTGGTTGATTCAGCGCCATTTAAGGCCACAGCCGCGTATTTTGCAAGGTCAGGCTTTACGCCATCTCGCTTCTTCGGCGATAGATATTTCTGATGGCTTGATTTCTGATCTTGGCCATATTCTAAAAATTAGTGGCCGTGGCGCTAAAATTAAATTAGATTTTTTACCTTTATCGGATGCCTTGCGCAGACATGTTACCTCAGAACAGGCGTTAACCTGGGCGTTAAGCGGTGGAGAAGATTATGAATTATGCTTTACCGTGCCTGAGATAAACCGTGGTGCATTAGAGTCAGCGCTAGCACATACTGGGGCAAACTTTCATTGTATCGGCCAGATCACACCAGAATCAGAAGGTATCCGTTATTTTCATGGCAATAACCAAGTTTCACCTAATTTAACCGGGTTTGATCATTTTATCGAGGAAGCTTGTTATGATTGATGCCAAATCGCGTTTAAAGCTGTCAAATCCTTGGCATCTATTGGCAACCGGATTTGGTAGTGGGTTATCTCCCATCATTCCTGGCACAATGGGATCATTAGCGGCTATTCCATTTTGGTTACTAATGTATTGGCTATTACCGGTTTGGTTATGTTGGCTAATTATTTTATTTGGTTTTGCTGTTGGTATTATTATTTGTCAACGGACATCCGATGATATGCAAGTTCACGACCATGGTAGTATTGTTTGGGATGAATTTATTGGCATGTGGATGACTCTCATGGTAATACCATTGGTTAATTGGCAATGGGTATTGATCGCGTTTGTGCTTTTCCGCTTTTTTGACATGTTAAAACCTTGGCCTATTGGTTGGTTTGATCGGCAAGTAGGCGGAGGATTAGGTATCATGTTAGATGATATCATTGCGGCCATTTTTGCTATTGTGATCATAGCTGCTCTTGCTCACTGGTTTCCTGCATTTTAATATCAGTGAGTTACTGAAAATCAAAAGCGATCGCTAAACAGCTGCTTTTGATTTTTCAATCTATCCATCAATTTATTTGGCGTAATAGTTGTTAATTGATTTAACAATTCCAGCTGCATTAAGGCCAAGCTCAGCTAGGATTTCTGCTTGACTTCCTTGTGGAATATAGTGATCTGGTAAGCCGAGATTGATAATAGGCATAATGTGATGCGCTTTTAATAAAAATTCATTAACGCCGCTACCTGCTCCCCCCATAATTGCATTTTCTTCTAATGTTACCAATAGCTTATGAGTTTGAGCTATCTCCAGTAGCAATGTTTCGTCTAACGGTTTTACAAACCGCATATCGACCACCGTGGCATTCAGTAATTCTGCTGCTTTTATAGCTTCGGTAAGCAATGTTCCAAAGTTGAGGATGGCAATTTTTTTTCCTTGGTGGCGAATTAGCCCTTTACCAATTGGAATTTTTGCTAGTGGTTGTAAAGTGGCACCAGAACCCGTTCCTCTTGGATAACGAACTGCAACAGGCCCATCCTGGTAGTGATATCCCGTATGTAACATTTGGCGGCATTCGTTTTCATCACTTGGTGACATAATGATCATATCAGGTAGACAACGTAAGAATGATAGATCAAAGGCACCTTGATGGGTTTGTCCGTCGGCACCGACAATGCCGGCTCGATCGATAGCAAACAGGATAGGCAACTTTTGAATGGCCACATCATGGATCACTTGATCATACGCCCGCTGTAAAAAAGTTGAATAAATGGCGACAACAGGTTTATAGCCTCCAATGGCAAGGCCAGCAGCAAAAGTCACAGCGTGTTGTTCTGCAATTGCTACATCAAAATATTGTTTGGGATAGGTTTTAGAAAACTCAACCATGCCCGAACCTTCCCGCATGGCTGGCGTGATTGCCATCAGTTTAGGATCTTCAGCTGCTTCTTGACATAACCAATCGCCAAAAATCTGTGAAAAAGTTAATTGTTTATTACTGTTTTTGGGTAGGCTAAATGTTGCTGGATCAAATTTAGGCACGGCATGCCAGCTGATAGGATCTTTTTCGGCCGGTTCATAACCCTTGCCTTTTTTAGTCATGATATGTAAAAACTGCGGGCCTTTTAACTCACGCATATTTTTTAATGTTTGTACTAATGTAAGTACATCATGGCCATCAATTGGACCAATGTAGTTAAACCCCAACTCTTCAAACATAGTACTAGGGATTACCATGCCTTTAAGATGTTCTTCAGTTTTCTTTAACAATTCTTTAATTGATGGGATATTAGAAAATACCTTTTTTCCGCCTTCACGTAAGCTAGTATATAGATTGCCAGATAACAGTTGTGCTAAATGATTATTTAATGCGCCAACGTTTTCTGAAATTGACATTTCATTATCATTCAGGATCACTAGCATATCTTTATGAATATCACCTGCATGGTTCATGGCTTCAAAAGCCATACCGGCAGTAATGGCACCATCACCAATAACACAAACCGTTTTGCGATCTTTATTTTCATATTCTGCTGCTACCGCCAGGCCGAGTCCAGCACTGATTGAGGTAGAGGAATGACCAACACTAAGTACGTCATATTCACTTTCTGCTCGCCAGGGGAAAGGGTGTAAGCCATTTTTTTGTCGTATTGTACCAATACGGTCGCGGCGGCCAGTTAATATCTTATGTGGATATGCCTGGTGGCCGACATCCCAGATAAGATTATCAAATGGGGTTTTATAGACATAGTGTAAAGCGACAGTCAGTTCAATGGCACCTAAGCCAGAAGCGAGATGTCCACTGGAACGGCTAACACTATTTAACAAAAATTGTCGCAACTCCTCACATAATTTAACAAGACTTTCTTTTGGTAAAAGTCGCAATTCTTCCGGTGTTTCTATTAATGCTAAAGTTGGATAGGAAGCGATATCAATACTCATGTCTGCCCATTAAATAATTGTTTTTTGTTTATACCAATGACGCTGTAGTTGGCTGCCAAAAGATTATTTTGAATTTTTATTATCGGTAAAATGTTCTGTCTTTGAATCAAGGAAATTAGCTTTTTCGTTCGATAATAAAGTGCGTTAAGTTTTGTAGGGTTTCCGTATTAAGTCCATACTGTTGTTCTAACATATAAAGCGTATCCAGTGCTTGTTCATATAGAGTGTTCGCTTTTTTTTCTGCTTGTTCAAGACCGATTAATGATGGATAGGTACTTTTTTTATGTTTTTCATCTGATCCCTGATTTTTACCTAAAATGTCTGTATCACCGGTAACATCAAGGATGTCATCATGGACTTGGAATAGCAGTCCAATTGCATTGGCATAATTATCTAATAATGGTAGTAATTTGTGGCCTTGGTTGCCAGCCGCAAATGCGCTAATTCTGATGGCGGCACGAATTAAAGCGCCGGTTTTATGATGATGAATAGTTTCCAGTGTTGCGAAATCAATTTGTTGACCTTCTGATTCCATATCGAGCGCTTGGCCGCCACACATGCCTGCTGCTCCGGTAGCAGTAGCCAGCTCAGCTATCATCGCAAGGCGATTAGTATCACTAACATCTGGCATAGCCGAACGAGACAAGATGTCAAAGGCGAGTGTTTGCAGGGCATCACCAGCCAAAATTGCATGGGCTTCACCGAAGGAAATATGGCAGGTAGGCTGGCCACGACGTAGATTATCGTTATCCATTGCGGGTAAATCATCGTGGATTAATGAAAAGGCATGTATACATTCAACAGCTGCAGCAGGTACATCCAGATTTTCTACGGCAACATTTAACATATCACCTATAGCATAAACTAAAAAAGGTCTTAGTCGTTTTCCACCAAGTAATGCGCCATATTTCATCGCAGCGACAAGTTGACTCTGATTAAACGGAAGCCGCTGGAATTGGCTTAACAGAGTTTTGTTGACGCGATCTTGTACCCATTGGCGTTGATCGGCAAAAGAAAGTGTCACTATTTCAGACATGATTTATTTATCTTCCGGCGTAAAGTTATCTAGTTGTGCATTGTCATCGTCTTGTAACAAAATTTGGACCCGCTGTTCTGCCTGTTGCAACGCTTTCTGGCCTTGCCTAGCTAATTGGATCCCTTGTTCAAATTCACTTAATGCTTTTTCCAGCGGAAGCTCGCCTGACTCTAAGCGTGTGACTATCTGCTCTAACGCTATCAGTGAAGTTTCAAAAGATAGTGGATCTTGTTTATCAGATATTTTCTTTTTAGCCATAATCGTTTTACTTGCCTTAATATCGGGTGAATATGCGCGTAAGGCGATTTATTTTACTACATTTACGCATACAATTTATTCTTTTTGTGATTTTTAGCGATAAAGCACAATATAGTGATATACTTCCCACCTTAAAATCAAACGCTCTGCTAATAAATATGCATAATATGCGTTTATTCGCAAAAATAAAAACCGACTTTTATACAAAATTATGAAGTTTATTATTAAACTATTTCCTGAAATTACCATTAAAAGCCAATCAGTGCGGTTGCGCTTTATTAAGATCTTGGCTAGCAATATTCTTAATATATTAAAGGTATTGGATGCAGAAATTACCGTTATTCGCCATTGGGATAATATCGAAGTTCGCGCTAAAAAAAATACACATCATGATGAAATTTGTGATGCCTTAACGAGAATTCCTGGTATCCATCATATTCTGTTAGTTGAAGAATATCAATTCCGTGATCTCCACCATATTTTTGAGTTGGCTTATGCCACTTATGCTGAATCGCTAACCAATAAAAGCTTTTGTGTGCGCGTTAAGCGTCGCGGTAAGCACGATTTTAGTTCAATTGATGTAGAACGTTACGTTGGTGGTGGATTAAATCAACATATCTCGTCAGCCAAAGTGAAACTCAATCAGCCGGATATCACTGTGAATCTGGAAATTGAAAACGATAAAGTCATGCTGGTTAAATCCCGTATTCAAGGAATTGGTGGTTTTCCTATCGGTACACAAGAAGATGTTTTATCGTTGATATCCGGTGGCTTTGATTCGGGGGTGTCTAGCTACATGCTAATGCGGCGTGGTTGCCGAGTTCATTACTGCTTTTTTAATCTGGGTGGTGCCAGACATGAGATTGGCGTCAAGCAGGTTGCTTACCATCTTTGGCATCGTTTTGGTCGTTCACATAAAGTGCGTTTTGTGGCGATAGATTTTGCGCCAATTGTAAGCGAAATTCTTACAAAGATTGATGACGGCCAGATGGGAGTAGTCCTGAAAAGAATGATGATGCGTACCGCATCGATAATAGCCGAACGTTATGGGGTTCAAGCGTTAGTAACCGGTGAAGCGTTAGGACAAGTTTCTAGCCAGACATTAACCAATCTACGTTTAATTGATAATGTTACCGATACCTTAATTTTACGGCCATTAATTTCACATGATAAAGAACATATTATTAACTTAGCTCGTCAGATAGGGACGGCCGAATTTGCGCATACCATGCCCGAATATTGTGGTGTGATCTCGAAAAAGCCAACGGTGAAAGCAGTAAAAGCGAAAATTGAAGTGCAGGAAGCAAATTTTGATTTTACGCTGCTTGATCATGTTATTAGTACAGCACAAAATATTGATATTCGTCAGATAATGAATGACAGTCAAGAGGAAACGCCCGCAGTAGAAGTAGTTAGTACATTTTCTGTCGATGATATTATTTTGGATATTCGTTCTCCTGATGAACAGGAAGCTCACCCACTCAAGCTAGCAGGTGTTAAAGTGAAGTTACTGCCATTTTATAAGCTCAATAGCCAATTTGGTGAATTACCACCACAAAAACCTTATTTGCTCTATTGTGAGCGCGGTGTTATGAGCCGCTTACAGGCACTTTATTTACATGAACAAGGTTTTAAAAATGTAAAAGTGTATCGGCCTTGATGACAATAAGTTAACTTTTTCGTCCTAAGGATAAATGGTTGCCAGTTAATATGCCTAATTTCCGCTATATCGCCGTTAGTTAGCATAGTTATAAATACCAGGCGGCAGGACAAGTTGCGCAGCAACTTCCGCTGCCTTTTTTTTGCCAACCAGTAGCTCGATAAGTTTAAGTGAAAAATCAATAGCTGTGGCAGGTCCTTGGCTAGTAAGTAGTTTTACTCGTTCATCATAGTAGACACGAGAATCAACGCGTTTGTGGCTGGCAATTTTACTTTGTAAAGTAGGATAACCGGTCATATTGCCGATGGGAAATAAATTATGGTGTTCTAATACAATTGCTGGCACAGCACAAATGGCGGCAATGATTTTACCCTGATGATGGGACTGGCGAATTTTTTCAATGATCAGCGGATTATCACGAAACGCTTCTGCACCTTTTAATCCACCAGGTAATACGATGGCATCAAAATCTTGTTCAATAATCTTGACTAACTGAGTGTCGGCAACAATTTTTACTCTCCTTGAGCATGTTAATATCAATTCGCCATTATCTGCGGTACTCGCGGTGGTTACTGGGATTTCGGCTCTAGTTAATAGATCAATTGCTGTTACAGCTTCGATTTCTTCGCTACCGTGCGCCAGGCAAACGAGAACGGTTGGTGACATTTAAGTTTCTCTCTGTCTAATTAATGGATAAATAATTGTACTTATCGTGTTGTTAGCCATAACTGGTTAACAGTGCCATCAGCAAAGATCGCGATTGTTTTCCATCTAACTGAATCAATTATGCTTTTTGATGAGTCATTTAACTTCAAGTATAGAGCTTTTGCTGATAATAAAAAGTAGTATTATGCTATTTTATGAGTAATTAGGAGGTTATGAAATATG
Source organism: Arsenophonus sp. aPb (assembly GCF_029873475.1). Taxonomy (NCBI): domain Bacteria; kingdom Pseudomonadati; phylum Pseudomonadota; class Gammaproteobacteria; order Enterobacterales; family Morganellaceae; genus Arsenophonus; species Arsenophonus sp. aPb. The sequence continues at coordinate 2,535,148 of NZ_CP123499.1, read as the reverse complement.
CCATCATTTGATATAGTTTCTGAGATTGACATGCATGAAGTCAGTAATGCCGTTGAAAATGCGCAACGTGAATTGGCTAGCCGTTGGGATTTTCGCAATGTTGAAGCCAGTTTTGAACTAAACGAAAAGAATGAATCCATTAAAGTGACGAGTGTGTCCGACTTTCAAGTAAATCAATTGGTAGATATTTTACGCGAGAAATTAGCTAAACGTGGAATAGATGGTGCTGTTTTGAATATACCTGACGATATTGTTCATAGTGGGAAAACTTATAGCCTTGAGGCTTCATTGTTACAGGGCATTGATTCGCTAATGGCAAAAAAGATCATTAAATTAATCAAAGAGAGTAAATTAAAGGTTCAAGCGCAAATTCAGGGAGAACAAGTTCGAGTAACCGGTAAGTCACGAAATGATTTACAATCAGTGATCGCATTAGTGCGAGAGGCGGAACTTGGTCAACCCTTTCAATTTACTAATTTTCGTGACTAAATTTGTTATGCCTGCTGTATATTCTACAGCAGGTAGTGGGTTATTGGTTATTAATGATAGTTTCCAACTGCTGCCGACTAATCATTTTTTTATCTATTCTAATGTAGGCGCTGAGCGCATTAAGATCGAGCATTACTTCACGCACACCCGGTTGATTCATCAATTGGGTTTGTAGTGAATTAAAATCTTTGATCTGTTGGGGTAAAATTAAGCGGATACTACTGGTATATGTAGGTTGATGCATATTTAAGCTAATAAAAAACCAACAGCTGCAAAGTATTAAGCTGGCCATAAAAACCAAGGAAGCGCCATTTAAGTGAAAAAGCCATCCGCCTAAAATCCCACCTAACGCAACGCCCAGAAACTGACTGGTTGAATAGAGCCCCATTGCAGTTCCTTTATATCCGGCAGGCGCCTCTTTACTGATAAGTGAAGGTAATAATGCCTCCATAACATTAAATGCAATAAAAAATAGTTGCAGACCAAGCACGATTAACCAAAACTGTTGATTAGAAAAACAAAATGTTAATTCAGATATAAATAAGATACTAATACATAATAGGAAAACTTGTTTCATTCGCTGTTGCTTTTCAGCATAGATAACAAAAGGTAGAACCGTGATAAAAGCAATAAGCAAAGTGATTAAATATATTTTCCAATGTTGATTAGCTTGTAGACCTGAATCAATAAGCACTAACGGTAAAGCAACAAAATTTGCCATCAGCAGGGTATGTAAACAAAATATACCAAAATTAAGTTTAAGGAGTTGGCGATTATTAATAACTCTTTGTACGCTATTTTTTATAAAATGCGTTTCACGATTAACGATATGATATCGGCAATCAGGTATAACAAAACGAGTTATTAATATTCCACCCAAGGCAAGTAAGCTTATTCCCCAAAACAGACCATGTAGACCGATAGCATGAGTAATAATCGGGCCAAGAACAATCGCAATAGCAAAAGTGATGCCAAAGCTTATTCCCATAAAAGCCATCGCTTTGGTTCTATTTTGTTCGCTAGTCAGATCGGAAAGTAATGCCATAATGGCAGCAGAAATAGCACCTGCGCCTTGTAAAGCGCGGCCGATAATAATCCCCCAGATAGAATCAGTTATTGCGGCGATCACACTACCTGCAATAAAAATAAGCAAGCCGGCGGTAATTAATTGCTTACGACCAAATCGGTCGGACATTAGACCAAAAGGGATTTGGCAGATAGCCTGACTTATACCATAAATCCCAATAGCTAGACCAAGTAATAGTTCGTTAGCATCTTTTAGTTCGCGTCCGTAGCTCGTTAGTATGGGTAATACCATGAACATGCCCAGCATACGTAATGTGAATACCGCCCCTAACCCCCAAGTTGCCTTTAATTCTTTTGGCGTCATTTTACTATCATTCATGGTTTATCTCAGAAGCTTAAGCAGTGGACATTGTAAAATGGTTTAATCGTTTAGTTAATATATTTGTCGTCGAAGCATTAACAAAGTATGAATAAAAGAGTAGGGAATTGGTTGGCATATTGGCTATTTTAACTGTGAAGCTAGTGGCAATTATTTGCCACTATTCAAGGTAAATTATTATTTGATATAGACAAAAGTCTGTTCAGCAGTAACTGTTGGATCAATAGACATCATAACGCTCAGAGAGGTAATCGCTATGATAGAGAATATAAACAATTTTCGTGCCCAAAGACGATCATCATTCTGATTTTTAAAACCAGAAATTGCCATACCAAGCCACCATAAACTTACCGCGGCGGCAACAATAAGATATTTGTAGCCGGCATAGCCGCTAATGGCGAGCATAATAGTTGCTACCATAAAAGCAAGGATATATAAAAAGATATGGGTTTTGGCGACGGAAATTCCTTTAATTACTGGTAACACGGGAATATTGGCAGTCTGATAATCCTTGAAACGAAAAATAGCAATAGCATAAGAGTGTGGCATTTGCCATAAACTAAAGATCAATAGCAGAATCAATGCTCCCATATCAAATTGATCAGAAACAGCGCAGTAGCCAATAACTGGCGGAGCGGCGCCGGATAGGCTGCCTACCAGGGTGCCATAAACCGATTTACGTTTCATATAGAGGCTATAAATACCGACATAAATGACAAAACCAATAACAGCAAGCAGCGCCGCTAAGGCATTGGTGACAAGATAGAGCAAAGCTATGCCAGCAATACCTAGTATGCTGGCATAGATTAGGCAAAATTTCGGATCAATAAGTCCTTTAACTAAAGGTCGATTTTTGGTTCTCTCCATCATTCGGTCGATATCACGGTCAATATAGTTGTTAAAAACACAACCAGAAGCGACGACCAGAGATACACCGAGTAATGTAGTCATAAATAGCGGGTAATCAATTATGCCTTTTGCCGCGAGCAGAAAACCGCCAATGACAGAAATTAGATTACCGAAAATAATACCTGGTTTGGTCACTTGTAGATATTGCTTCATCAGAACCACAACTCTTTAGTCGAGCATCATATTGATGTTCAGGTTATACATTATCCACAGAGAGCCAATAACAACAATGCCAATAATTAGCATCGTGAACAGGAAGGCAACAAGATTCCAACGGTCATCTGAAGAGGTATTCATATGTAAGAAACAGATAAGATGTACCAGGATCTGGGCAATTGCCGTACCAATAACGATCCACAGGATAGTGTCATGAGATGCAATACTATTCATTACCATCCAAAAGGGGACAACCGTTAAAATGATCGAGAGTATAAAGCCGATTAGATAGGTCTTCATACTACCGTGGCTAGCACCTGAGTGCGGTGTATTGGTGTAACTCATGCAAGGGCCCCCAACAGATAAACAACGGTAAATACACAGATCCAAACAACATCTAAGAAGTGCCAAAAAAGACTTAAACAACTTAAACGAGTCTGATTTACGGCAGTGAGGCCATGACGTGAAATATGGATAATCATGATAATAATCCAGGCTAAACCAAAGCTTACATGAATACCGTGTGTACTAACTAGGGTGAAGAAAGCGGAAAGGAAAGCGCTGCGATCAGGCCCATAACCTTCAGCAATGAGCTCATGGAATTCGTAAATTTCCATGATAACAAAACCTAATCCGAGTAAAAAAGTAATCAGTAGCCATAACTTAACTAGATTGATTTTCTGCTTATACATCGCCAGCATCGCAAATCCATAAGTGATGCTACTAAACAATAACAGGAAGGTTTCGACCAATACAAAATTGAGGTTAAAAATATCCTTTCCTGTCGGGCCGCCGGCAGTACCATTAACCAGAACAACATAGGTGGCAAATAGGCAAGAAAACAGGATCAAATCACTCATTAAATAGATCCAAAAACCAAATACTTTTGTTGCGCCTATGTCATGATGCCCATGATTGTCATGGGCAATATGTTGATTAGCTATTGAATTAGTTGACATGGTGGATACCTGCTTTTTTCAGTTCATCGTAATGCTGATTTTCAATACGTTCAATTTCTTTTACAGGAACATAATAATCAACATTGTCATCAAAACTTTTACCAATCCAGGTGGCGATAATTCCCGCAAAGCCAATAATCGCTAGCCACCAAATATGCCAGACCATAGCAAAACCGAACATCAAACAAAAGGCTGAGATAATAACCCCGGCAGCAGTATTTTGTGGCATATGAATGGGTTCATATTTGGTTGGCTGTTTATATGCAATCCCTTTTTCTTTCATATCCCACCAAGCATCACGTGTATCAATTTGTGGCTCTTTAGCGAAGTTATAAAAAGGTGCCGGAGACGATGTAGACCATTCTAGTGTACGGCCACCCCATGGGTCGCCGGTGATATCGCGATTTTTGTGGCGATCGCGAATACTGACAATTATTTGTATGACTTGGCAGAAGATCCCGATAGCAATTAGAGCCGCACCGAGTGAAGCGACCATCAGCATCGGATGATATTGTGGATCAATGTTTTGACTTAAACGACGAGTCATACCCATGAAACCGAGTATATAAAGTGGCATAAAGGCAATAAAGAAACCGCTGATCCAAAACCAGAAAGCACGAACGCCCCATTTTTCATTTAATGTAAAACCAAAAGCTTTCGGAAACCAGTAGGTCATACCGGCAAAGCAACCAAAGACAACCCCGCCGATAATCACATTATGGAAATGGGCAATCAGAAATAAACTATTATGCAGCACAAAATTTGCGCCGGGAACGGCCAATAGTACGCCCGTCATTCCACCAATGGAGAAGGTAATAATAAAGCCAATCGTCCAGAGCATCGGTGTTTTGAATTCGATACGGCCATGGTACATGGTAAATAACCAATTGAATATTTTTACTCCAGTTGGAATAGCAATAATCATGGTAGCTATACCAAAGAATGCATTGACGTTGGCGCCGCTGCCCATGGTAAAGAAGTGATGTAACCAGACGACAAACGACATTACGGTAATAACAATGGTTGCCCAGACCAGAGATGTATAACCAAATAAACGTTTTTTGGCGAAAGTGGCGGTAACTTCCGAAAATACGCCAAAAACAGGTAACACGAGTATATAAACTTCAGGATGCCCCCAAGCCCAGACCAAATTGATATACATCATCATATTACCGCCCATATCATTAGTGAAGAAATGGGTGCCTAAATATCGGTCAAGTGTGAGGAGTGCGATGGTAACAGTTAAGATTGGGAATGCGGCAATAATCAGTACATTAGTACAAAGTGCTGTCCAGGTAAAAACAGGCATTTTCATCATTGACATGCCAGGTGCTCGCATTCGTAGAATGGTGGCAAAAAAGTTTATTCCGGTTAGCGTCGTGCCAATGCCTGATATTTGTAAACTCCATATCCAGTAATCTACCCCGACACCAGGATTGTATTCCTTACCTGATAATGGGGGGTAAGCCAGCCAGCCGGTCTGGGCAAATTCACCGATACCCAATGACAGGTTAATCAAGATAACGCCAACGACAAATAACCAAAGACTTAGAGAATTTAAAAAAGGAAAGGCGACATCGCGAGCACCAATCTGTAATGGTACAACCAAATTCATTAAACCAACCACGAAAGGTGTTGCCATGAAAAAAATCATAATAACACCGTGTGCGGTAAAAATTTGATCATAATGATGCGGTGGTAAAAAACCGGCCTCACCGGCTGATGCTAATGCTTGTTGACCACGCATCATAATTGCATCGGCAAAACCACGAAGTAGCATGACCATGGCAACGATAATATACATAATGCCAATTTTTTTATGATCGACACTCGTTAACCATTCACTCCATAACCACTTCCATTTACCAAAATAGGTGATAACCCCTAAAATAGCGATACCCGCTAATAAAATACAGATCACAGTGATGACAATAATTGGCTCGTGAATCGGGATTGCATCGAGCGTTAATTTACCCAACATACTATTTATTCCTTAGCATCGACATGAGCAGAATGGTTCATATGCATTAATTGATTGCCAGACATTTCATGTACGGTTTTGTTAGCATGATTGATATGATGTTCATGGCCGAATTTTAATATCAGTTCTTCATAGAGATTTGGTTTTACGCTTGAAAAATAGGTAACAGGAACATTGTGGCTAGGTTTAGCCAATTGGTTAAATGTCGCCATGCTATCTAGCGTTTTGGGGGATGCTTTTACTTGTTGTACCCATTTGTCAAAGCTTGCCATATCAGGCGTTGCAATAACATTAAATTTCATGTCTGAAAAACCATGCCCGCTATAACTTGATGAAAAGCCTTTATAGGTACCAGGTTCATTAGCAATTAAGTGAAGCTTCGTTTGCATACCGGCCATCGCATAAATTTGGCCACCCAGTGCGGGAATAAAAAAGGAATTCATCACTGACTCAGCTGTCACTTTAAAGTTGATTGGCACACCGACAGGAATCGCGATTTCATTAACGGTAGCAATATTTTCTTCTGGGTAGACAAATATCCATTTCCAATCGGTTGAAATGACCTGAATGGTAATAGGTTTTTTATCGCTTTCTAATGGTTTATAGGGATCCAATTGATGGGTGGTTTTCCAGGTGATTACGGCAAGAATGATGATGATGATGATAGGAACTGTCCAGCAAACTAACTCGATTTTATTTGAGTGAGCCCAGTCTGGCCGGTAGGTTGCTTGTTTGTTGCTTGCTCGATATTTTCTGGCGAAGATAATCGCCATAAAAATGACCGGAATGACAACAATTAACATTAAACCAAGCGCAGTCAGTATTAGTTTTCTTTGCTCAATACCAATGGCGCCCTTAGGATCCATTAATACCATATCGCAACCAGTTAGCAGGCAAACAATAGCAAGCAGTGAGATGACTCCAATACTTCCTTTATATTTTATAAGTCTCATTTAGCGACCCCAAATGACAAAGATGGTTATTGTCGTTTTGTATCAGTGTGGGCATTTTACGGTAACGTTATATTAGTGTAAACAATTGTAAGGCGCACAAATATAATTGTTATTACTTTCTGTTAAAGTGATCACATGTAAAATTGAATTTATTATAGAACGGTTTTAATGATTATTTTGCGGTTAACAAATATTTACATTAAATGATTTTATTATGAATAAAAAGAAGTAGATAAATGGAAGCGGCCGTGTGATTTTATAGGTTGAAAATCAATTATAATGCTAAATAACCGTTAAATTTTTTGATGCTTGTTATTTAGCACTAGTTAAAAGTAGTATTTATTATCAAAAACGCTGTCTTTACGTTAGCTTACATGATTAAAAATTATATTTAATGGTATAAATGATCCCATCGTGATAGAAATCATCCCCAAGCTTGTTATCGGCATAACGATATTGAATACCCGCAGATAAGGTTTCTAATGGCGTCCACCATAACGCAATAGCGCCATTAATCCCTTCTTTTCCGCCATTACCATAGCGTTTTGCGCGATTAAATTCCATTTCATGCCAATTAGTGATAAAAAAATTTTGTGACCACAATTGAAAACTATAACCTGCAACCCAACCAATGACATAACCATTGTTACCAGAATAGAAACTTTGATCAACATAATGTAAGGCTAAGAAGGGTTTTAGCCAAAAATTGCCGAGTGAGAAATTGTAGCCAAAACCATAAAGTGTGTTAATTTCGTGGAAATTACCCCCATTTTTATAGCCGGGTAAGGACCAAATACCATAAAGATGGCCATAGAGGTTAAAGCCACTGTTACCTAAGTAGAAACGACCTGTGGTTTTAACGGCGTAGCGTTGGTTTTTGCTGGGCTCTATTTTACGCTGATGAAATGGATTCTCCACATCAAAGAAACCATAAAGTTCACCCCAATTAAAGTTAGCGCCTCCTTCCAGTTCAAGATAGGCAAAATCTTTTTTGCGGGTAGAGTGAGCTGATTTATTTTCCGCTCGTTGTGACCAGTCAAAATAATTTAGACTGATATTAGCAAAACCATTTTGATAACCAACAGGGTTTTCTGTGGTGGTATTAGCCATGGCAAACGGAGTGAGTGACGTCAATATCGTAATAGGTAAAAACTTTTTACTCATAAATTTTGTTAACTTAATATTAAATAAATTTAAACGCATTTTAATACAATGCAAAAGTCGCGAGATGATAGAGTTTGTTTTTGTAAATAGAAATAGGATCCTATTGATAGAGTGATAGAGATCACTCTGTATCAATGATTATTTCTTAACAGTCAATAATAAATAATTTATATAAATGTTATAAAGTTAACTATCTGTATTTATTAATATATTCTAAAGGTTATTATTGCATTGTTTGGGTATTTCTGTTTTACGTATTGCCAGATAATCCAGAATCCCGCCTAAAATAAAACCAACGGTACCCATTATTATACTAAAATTAATTAGTTGCTCTTTATAAATTAACATTTTTAGCCATAGCTCGATATGTTGGGTAAATAGATAAATTTGACAGGTGGAAAAATAACAAGCAACTGTTACTATAAGCCAAAATATAAATATACCCGCTGATATGGCAAGACACAAAATAGCTAATTTATATGTTTGTTTAAAATAAGTTCGACGCATAAATTGGCCAGTTTGTTGGATATAAGATAAAGATGGTTTGCAAATCAATAATAAAAAAATACTCGGCAATGAAATAATGATCGAGATAAGATAAAAAGTGGGCCAATCATATTTGCTTACTAACATGCTTGCGATGGGGCCAACATAAACTCGTCCGATGGCAGATATAGCTGACAGTAATGCAAATTGAGTTGCTGAAAGAGAATGATTACAAAGGGTCATAAGTAGTGCGACAAAAGCGGCCGTTCCCATGCCGGAGAAGATATTTTCAATAAAGATAACGCTGCTGGTGGTATAAATATTGGCGGGCGTTACTGCCAGAAACCAATAACCAAAATTAGAAATAGCCTGTAAAATAGCGAAAATAAGTAAGGCTTTAAATAAGGACATTTTTTGCATAACATAACCGCCATATAAAGCGCCAAGAATAGTTGCAAAGAGTCCAAAAGTTTTATTAATGGTGCCAACTTCACCTAGAGAAAAGCCAAGTTTATTTAATAGAAAATTGGTACTAAGCGCCATAACAAATGCATCGCCCATTTTATAGAAAATGATTAACAACAAGGTGATCCAGGCATTATTACGACTAAAAAATTCTACGAAGGGCTCATAGATAGCTTCATAGAGTGTTGTGGGTGGTGGGGATTTTATTAGCGGTTCTTTCGCCGATAACGTTGCGTAGACACCAATTAGCATTAAGCTGGCCATCAGTAGATAGAGTTGCTGCCAAGTAACAAAATGGTCGACCAACCATAAAGCCAATCCGCCTGAAACTAGCATACTAATACGATATCCCATAACGGATATTGCTGCTCCGGCACCACGCTCTTCTGCCGACAATAAATCGGTTTTATAAGCATCAAAAACAATATCTTGGGATGCAGAGCAGAAAGCGACAAGCACTGCAACTGCTGCCAAGTACCAAAGATGTTCCTTTGGGTTCATAAATCCCATCGCCGCAATACTGATAATCAGCAAAATCTGCGTGGTTAATAACCAACCACGACGACGACCTAACCATGGCAGGGTATAGCGATCCATTAAGGGTGACCAAAGAAACTTTAATACATAAGCTTGGCCAACTAATGAAAAAAAACCGATCGTTTTAATATCAATATTTTCGACGGTCAGCCAGGCTTGTAAAGTACTTGCGGTAAGTGCCAAAGGCAATCCTGACACAAAACCTAGCAAAAGCAGCACTCTGGAACGATGTTGGCTAAAAACGGTCAGGTAGTTTTTTTTCATAGTCGTCCTATTGCTCTGTTATTGTTAAACAGAGTTATTGCTGGCAATACACTAATTAATCCGCTCAACAATTCATTATGTGTTTTGTTTTATAAACTGACTGGTTTCAGGATCACTCGCCATATCAGCCATAATGTCGGTTAACGCTTTATTGATAGCATTAGCAATTTTTTCATTGCTGGCATCAAGCGGCCCTTGTTCGTTATAGCTACGCGTATAGGTACGTGTACTGGTTGAGCCATTAGATGCCATAGCTACGACGCTAATCGCAATATCGACAGTAATATTATGACGTAAGCTGCCTTCCTGTACATCGGCATACAGCTTATTTAGAACAATTTGCAAATTAATATTAGCCGGTGCGCTAATAGTATAGCCTCTAGCAACCATCTGTTTTTCTAATGCTTCCTGTAATAGATAACGTAAATCGCGAGAGGGTTTTAATATGGCTAATGCGGCATTACGATTAACTTCGGCAAGTGCCGTTCTGCTTCGTTTATCAATGCTAGTAATGTTAATTGAAACTGCTCTTATGGTTGGATCTTGAGTTGGCAGTGTAATATTTGGATCGATAGATAGAGTATTACTTTGGGCAACACATCCCATTAAACCCAATGAGATTAACAGAGCAATGATTAGACAAAAGGTATTTTTTAACATGTTTTCTCAACCTATTTTGAAATTACTTGATTTAATCGTTACCATACTTTGGTGTTTTACTGCTAGTATGCCAGAAAGTTATCGGCATTTGATGAAGGAACCCACTAAAAAATTTGCCTGGATGAGGCTTTAATCGTAATTTAGTAAAATCTAATCCTATTTCTAACCGATATGGCTAAATCGCAGACAGTAATAATAAATAAATGCTTACTTATGGAATTAAATTGAAAGAGTCTATTAATATGGTAACTAAACCTATGCAAACTATGCGTAAGCAAATTGAAGAAAAACTTAACTACGCTTTTTCGCCTGCATATTTGTTGGTGTTAGATGAAAGTGATCAACATAATGTTCCGCAAGGCTCGGAAAGTCACTTTAAAGTTATTTTAGTGACAGAAAAATTTGCTGCACAACGGATGGTTGCTCGTCACCAAGTTGTTTATCAATTATTAGCAGATGAATTATCTAATTGTGTTCACGCATTGGCGTTACATACTTATACACCAACTGAGTGGCAACAACGCCAACAGATAGTCTTTCCTTCACCAGCTTGCCGTGGTGGGGAGTAGGTCAATCTAGGTTAAGAAATAGATAATTATGCTGCCTTACCACGATATTATCTAACAATAGTTGCTAATATAAAGTACTATTATCGTTCTTGGCTTATACTGCGTTAGTCATAGCAATTTTAGCGCGTTTACTATTTATTATTCACCTTTTCTCGACTCACCCCTTATGCATCTGTATAATGTCGCGTCTAATTTTCTATAAGGTTTCGGAACACTTCTACTTATCAGGGATCCTCAAAAATAGAGGGTAAACCCGGGTTTCGGGAGCAGAGTGTTGTCTGAGCAAGTGCTTGATAACATTCACTCTGGAGTTGACCGAGTACTAAGATTCTTTTGAGGTAACAAGATGCAAGTTTCTGTTGAAACAACTCAAGGCCTGGGGCGTCGTGTAACAATTACCGTTCCTAATGCTGATATTGAAAAAGCAGTGAATAGTGAACTCATTAATGTGGCAAAAAAAGTGCGCATTGATGGTTTTCGTAAAGGCAAAGTGCCAATGAATATCGTTAAGCAACGTTATGGTACTTCTGTATTACAGGATGTGCTAGGCGATTTAATGCAACGTAATTTTGTCAGTGCAATCATAGAACAAAAAATTAATCCAGCAGGGGCACCAAAATATCAACCTGAACAGTTTAAAACGGGTGAAGATTTTACCTATACCGTTGAATTTGAAGTATATCCAGAAATTGAGCTAAAGGGTTTAGAAAATATCAAGGTTGAAAAACCTATTGTTGCGGTAAAAGAGCAAGATGTTGATACCATGTTGGAAACATTACGCAAGCAACAAGCAACTTGGCAAGAGACAAAAGAGAAAGTTGGCGCAGATTCGCGAGTGACTATCGATTTTAAAGGCACAATTGATGGTGAAGCGTTCGAAGGCGGTAATGCGAGTGATTTTGTGTTAGTAATGGGTGAAGGTCGCATGATACCAGGTTTTGAAGATGGTATTATGGGGCATCAGGCAGGGGAAGAATTTACCATCGATGTCAATTTCCCTGCCGATTATCATGCAGAGAATTTAAAAGGTAAAGCGGCTAACTTTGCTATCACTTTGCAGAAAGTGGAACAACGGATATTACCAGAACTAACCGAAGAATTTATCAAACAGTTTGGTGTCCCTGATGGTTCAATGGAGAGTTTACGTGCAGAAGTACGCAAAAATATGGAGCGTGAGCTGAAAACCGCTGTTCGTAATCGAATTAAGACCCAAGTACTTGATGGTTTAGTTAAGGAAAACGAAATTGAGGTGCCTACTGCTGTTGTTGACAGTGAAATAAATGTACTACGTCGACAAGCCGCACAACGTTTTGGTGGTAATGAAAAACAAGCATTAGAATTACCACGTGAAATATTTGTCGAGCAAGCTAAACATCGCGTCATTGTTGGTTTATTATTAGGTGAAGTTATTAATAAAAACTCGCTAACCGCAGATGACGCTCGCGTTAAATCACTGATTGAAGAGATGGCTTCGGCTTATGAAGACCCCTCTGAAGTGATCGAATACTACAGCAAAAATAAAGAGTTAATGGATAGTGTTCGTAATTTGGCGCTAGAAGAACAGGCCATTGAAATATTATTAGAAAAAGCGGAAGTAACAGATAAAGAAACTCAATTCCAAGAGTTAATGAATCAGGCTCAGATGAGGTAATTGCTGAGTAGTGAAATGTTATTATCTGGTTTTGTGAAAACCCGTGGTTTAATGCTACGGGTTTTTTATCGTTAAAAAACTTTTCCTTTTTCTTGAAAAAAGAAAAGAATAACCCCAGATAATTTTCTATATTGTTGTATGACTTTCTTCATAAGGGAGAATATCCCTTTATGAATAATGGTTAAGTTTGTAATTATAGTCATTCTTATTTATCTCAAGTAGAATTAGATAGATTGGGCACCATAAAGCGTTTAATTAGGAGATGGAAATGTCATATCATAATAATCAAGATCAACTTGCGCCGCATATGGCATTGGTGCCAATGGTCATTGAACAGACTTCACGCGGTGAACGTTCTTATGATATTTATTCGCGCCTACTTAAAGAAAGAATTATTTTTTTAACTGGCCAGGTCGAAGATCACATGGCGAATTTAGTGGTTGCTCAAATGCTGTTTTTAGAAGCTGAAAACCCGGATAAAGACATTCATCTTTATATTAATTCACCGGGTGGAGTTATAACGGCAGGTATGTCAATTTATGACACGATGCAATTTATTAAACCTGACGTTAGTACAATTTGTATGGGGCAAGCATGTTCGATGGGTGCTTTTCTGCTTACAGCTGGTGCTAAAGGAAAACGTTATTGTTTGCCCAATTCTCGTGTCATGATTCACCAACCGTTAGGCGGGTTTCAAGGACAAGCGTCTGATATCGAAATTCACGCCAAAGAGATTTTAAAAATTAAATCACGTATGAATGAATTAATGGCTAAGCATACGGGTAAAAAAATAAAAGAGGTTGAGAACGATACTGAACGGGATCGTTTTTTAACTGCAGAGGAAGCAGTTAGTTACGGTTTGGTAGATAAGATTTATACTAATCGTAATTAATTTACATAAATGTATGGCATGCCTGATATAGTTATATACATGATTAATTAGTAACAGTTTTCTGTTATCCTCTTTGTTAAAATTAGGGTGATGGTTAAAAAAGTGAGGTTATCTGAATGACAGATAAACGCAAAGAGAGTTCAGGAAAGTTGCTGTACTGCTCCTTCTGCGGAAAAAGCCAGCATGAAGTTCGTAAATTAATTGCTGGTCCGTCAGTTTATATCTGTGATGAGTGTGTTGAGCTCTGTAACGATATTATTCGAGAAGAAGTTAAAGAGATTGCACCACATCGCGAGCGCAGCGCATTACCGACACCCCATGAAATTCGTCATCATCTGGATGATTATGTTATTGGCCAAGAAAATGCTAAGAAAGTATTGGCGGTAGCCGTTTATAACCATTATAAACGCCTACGTAATGTTTCTAACGAAGGAATGAATGGTGAAGGGGTAGAGCTAGGTAAAAGTAATATTTTGCTTATTGGGCCCACTGGCAGCGGTAAGACACTATTAGCTGAAACTTTGGCGCGCTATCTAGATGTCCCATTTACTATGGCTGATGCGACAACATTAACGGAAGCGGGTTATGTTGGCGAAGATGTTGAAAATATTATTCAGAAACTTCTACAAAAATGTGACTATGATGTAGAGAAAGCACAGCGTGGTATCGTCTATATTGACGAAATAGACAAAATATCTCGTAAGTCGGATAATCCGTCAATTACGCGAGATGTTTCAGGGGAAGGGGTTCAGCAAGCTTTACTTAAGCTTATTGAAGGTACAATTGCTGCGGTGCCGCCTCAGGGAGGCCGTAAACATCCACAACAAGAATTTTTACAAGTTGATACTTCTAAAATTTTATTTATTTGTGGTGGTGCATTTGCAGGTCTTGATAAAGTGATTGGACAACGGTTAAATACACGTTCAGGCATTGGTTTCTCAGCTGAGGTAAAAAGCGAATCTGAGCGGGCGACTGAAGGTGAGTTGCTTTCTCAAGTGGAACCGGAAGATTTAATTAAGTTTGGTTTAATTCCTGAGTTTATTGGTCGTTTACCTGTCGTAGCTACTTTAGGCGAATTAAGTGAAGAAGCATTAATTCAGATTCTGAAAGAGCCTAAAAATGCGTTGACTAAGCAATATCAAGCACTTTTTGAACTTGAAGGTGTTAATCTGGAGTTTCGTGAAGAAGCATTGAAAGCAATTGCGAAAAAAGCCATGTCGAGGAAAACAGGAGCACGTGGTTTACGTTCTATTGTAGAAGGCGCTTTACTCGAAACTATGTATGATTTGCCGTCAATGGAGCATGTTGAGAAGGTCGTAATTGATGAAATGGTGGTTGCTGGTCAATCAGAACCCTTGGTGATTTATAGTCAGCCTGATATACAAGCATCCGGTGAAAAATAAATCTCAATGCTTTTTTTGATTGAATTGTATAATGCAAAATGAGGGATTTCCCTCATTTTGTGTTTAATGCCAAATCAGGCTATTGAATGTCAAAATCTTGTCCCCATATAACTTTATATTTGAACTGAGGTTTCTCAAAAATTTTAAGGAAACCCTAAAATTGGCATAAGCTAAACGAAGAGAGAACCTTATGAATCTTGAGCGTTCCGAACGCATTGAAATTCCCGTACTGCCTCTGCGTGATGTCGTGGTTTATCCACATATGGTGATCCCATTATTTGTTGGCCGTGAGAAATCAATTCACTGTCTTGAAGCCGCAATGGATCATAATAAGCAGCTCATGTTGGTGGCTCAAAAAGAAGCGTCTACTGACGAGCCAAGTGTAAATGATCTTTTTTCTGTAGGGACAGTTGCTTCTGTTTTGCAGATGCTAAAACTACCAGATGGTACTGTTAAAGTATTAGTTGAAGGTCTGCGGCGTGCAAAAATCACAACGCTAACAGATAATGGAGAATATTTCATTGCACAGGCTGAGTATTTTAGTTCTCCAACTGTTGATGAAAAAGAGCAAGAAGTCCTAAACCGGACAACCATTAATCAGTTTGAAGGCTATATTAAACTGAATAAAAAGATCCCGCCTGAAGTATTAACATCATTGCATTCTATTGAACAATCGGACAAATTGGCTGATACAATTGCTTCCCATATGCCGTTAAAATTAGCGGATAAACAGCGTGTATTAGAAATGGCGGATGTGGTTGAGCGCCTTGAATATTTGATGGCAATGATGGAATCTGAAATTGATTTACTGCAGGTTGAAAAACGTATTCGTAATCGCGTTAAAAAGCAGATGGAGAAAAGCCAGCGCGAATATTATTTGAATGAGCAGATGAAAGCAATTCAGAAAGAATTAGGTGAGATGGAAGATGCACCTGATGAATATGAAATGTTCAAACGTAAAATTGAAGAAGTCAAAATGCCAAAGGAAGCGCGGCAAAAAGCGGAAGCAGAATTACAAAAATTGAAAATGATGTCACCGATGTCTGCTGAAGCGACAGTTTTACGGAGCTATATTGATTGGATGGTGCAAGTCCCGTGGAATGCTCGTAGTAAAGTTAAAAAAGATTTGCTAAAAGCTCTGGAGACTCTGGATAGTGATCATTACGGTTTAGAACGCGTTAAGGAACGTATTCTTGAATATTTAGCTGTGCAGAGTCGTGTCAGTAAAATTAAAGGGCCAATTTTATGTTTGGTGGGACCGCCTGGTGTTGGTAAAACATCCTTGGGTCAATCGATTGCTAAAGCGACAGGGCGTAAATATATTCGTATGGCACTCGGAGGTGTCCGTGATGAGGCCGAAATTCGTGGACATAGACGAACTTATATTGGTTCCATGCCGGGAAAACTAATTCAAAAGATGGCAAAAGTGGGTGTTAAGAACCCCTTATTTTTGTTAGATGAAATCGACAAAATGTCCTCGGATATGCGTGGTGACCCTGCATCAGCTTTACTTGAAGTGCTCGATCCTGAACAAAATGTTGCCTTTAATGACCACTATTTAGAAGTTGATTATGACCTTTCTGATGTTATGTTCGTTGCGACTTCAAACTCGATGAACATTCCAGCACCGTTATTAGATCGAATGGAAGTGATTCGTCTTTCTGGTTATACCGAAGATGAAAAACTCAACATTGCGAAAAAACATTTGTTACCCAAACAAATCCAGCGTAATGCTCTGAAAAAAGGGGAGCTTACAATCGACGATAGCGCAATTATTGGCATTATTCGTTATTATACCCGCGAGGCTGGTGTTCGTGGTTTAGAACGGGAAATTTCAAAATTATGCCGTAAAGCAGTAAAAGCACTACTGATGGATAAATCATTGAAACACCTTGTCATTAATGATGATAATCTAAAAGACTATCTTGGTGTACGTAAAGTTGATTACGGTCGTGCAGATACTGAAAATCGTATCGGTCAAGTGACTGGTTTGGCTTGGACAGAAGTTGGTGGTGATTTATTAACTATTGAAACGGCTTGTGTACCGGGCAAAGGTAAACTCACTTATACCGGATCGTTAGGTGAGGTTATGCAAGAATCGATTCAAACTGCGTTAACCGCCGTTCGAGCGCGAGCAGAAAAGTTAGGTATTAACGCTGATTTCTACGAAAAACGGGATATTCATGTACATGTACCAGAGGGGGCAACGCCAAAAGATGGTCCCAGTGCAGGAATTGCAATGTGCACAGCATTAGTTTCTTGTTTGACCGGTAATCCTGTACGAGCAGATGTAGCGATGACAGGTGAGATAACATTACGCGGGTTAGTGTTACCAATTGGTGGTTTAAAAGAAAAATTGCTAGCAGCTCATCGTGGTGGGATAAAAATTGTGTTAATTCCCGATGAAAATCGTCGTGATTTGGAAGAAATACCTCAAAATGTTATCGCAAATTTAAAAATTTACCCGGTAAAGACCATTGAAGAAGTTTTTTCTATTGCATTACAAAATCCCCCTTTTGGGATGGAGATAGTGAGCAAGAAATGTTGTTAATGCACTGATTTAAATTAAAAATTTTATATAAAATTAAAGCTGATAAATCTTAAATGGTTTATCAGTTTTTTTTATCTACTAAATAATTTAAGTAAACAAATCTATAATTATTTGGCTGTAATATGTTTTCTTGCCATACTTTTGTAGTAGTGATATGACGGTGTCATCTTTTTGTGAACCGTTAGCAATATGTTTGTTTAATCCATAATTAATAAAATGGGGATGATAAGCGTGAAAAAGAAAGAACTAGTAGATAAAGTTGCAAAAGAGTCAAAGGTTACTAGAAAAGACACGGAGACCGTGTTAAATACATTTCTGAAAACTGTATCTCATGCTCTTAAGAAAGGAGATAAAGTTCAGTTAATAGGTTTTGGCACTTTTGAAGTAAAACAACGTGCAGCACGTAATGGCCGTAATCCTAGTACAGGTAAGGCAATTAAGATAGCTGCTTCTAAGGTTCCGTCATTTAAAGCCGGCCAAGGATTAAAAGATACTGTTAACGGCCACAAGAAAAAATAAGGATTGCGGCATACTGTTAACGTATAAACTAAAACAGAATCAATTGTTTTAGTAAGTTAGAATCGGGCGCATCATAAATATGATGCGCTTTTTTCTTTTAAGCTAAAATAGCGTATTATGCATCTATTTACTTTGATTAAAAACGGAGAGTAGCCTCTTTATGATGGACAACCTACGCACGGCGGCGAATAGTCTTGTGCTAAAAATAGTATTTGTGATTATTATCTTATCGTTTGTGCTTACTGGCGTTGGTAGTTACCTGATTAGCGGTTCAAGTAATCACGCGGCGAAAGTGAATGGTACAGCAATTAGTCAAGTTCAACTACAGCAAGCTTTTCAGCAAGAAAAGCAAGTATTACAAGAACGATTGGGTGATCAATTTGCTGAAATTGCGAGTAGTGAACAAGGGATGCAGATGTTGCGTCGTCAAGCTTTGGAGCGTTTAGTTGGCGTGACATTGCTTAATCAATATTCAAACCAATTGGGTTTAACGGCGAGTGATAATCAAATTAAGCAGGATATCTACAATATGCCGATATTTCAAACAGACGGGCATTTTGATAGTGAAAAATATCGGACGATTTTATCCCAACATAATGTTAATGCCGATGATCTTGCCCAAGAAATACGGCAAAACTTGATTAACCGTCAGCTTAGTAAAATGTACATGACGGATGAATTTGTCTTACCTGAAGAAGTTAAGTCCTATGCTCAGTTACTTTTACAGCAACGAGAAGTAAAAACAGCAACTTTATCGCTTGCTGACTATCAATCTAAACAAACGATTACAGATAAAGAGTTACAAGATTACTATAATACGCATCAGAACAGTTTTATTTCACCCGAACAGGTACAGGTTAGTTATATTAAGTTAGATGCAGCTTCTCAACGTGAAAATGTGGCAGTCAAAGATGAAGAGCTGAAAAATTATTATGAGCAAAATATAGCTAATTTTACTGAACCAGCGCAAAAACATTACAGCATGATTCAATTGCCAACAGAAAAAGAAGCAGATTCCGTTGTGAAATCCTTAGCCGGTGGCGCGGATTTTAAGCAATTAGTTGCCGAAAAATCGACAGATAAATTTAGTGCAGCAAATCATGGTGCTCTTGGTTGGATGGAGGCGACTTCAACGCCAAGTGAAATTATCGCTGCTAATCTAACTAAAAAAGGGCAGATTTCGGCTGTAATAAAATCGGCTACCAATTATATTATATTTCGTCTTGATGATATTAAACCCGAAGTAGTAAAACCTTTTCAGTCTGTGAAAACAGAGATCGCAAATATACTAAAAAATGAAAAAGCGATTAATGCATTTTATTCACTCCAACAAACTGCAAGTCGTGCGGCAATGGATGATAACGAATCTTTAACTGCTGCTGAAAAGGCTACTGGTATTAAAGCGGTAACAACAGGTTGGTTTAGTCGTAATAATCTTCCTGAGGAAATAAGATTTGATAAGGTAGCTGATACTATTTTTAACGGTAACTTAGTAGATAAAAATGGGCCAACAGGTATTAACTCAGATGTTATTAATGTCGATGGTGATCGTGCGTTTGTTATTCGAGTTGAAAAATATAAACCCCAGGTAACACAGCCATTTGATGAAGTGAAAAAAAACGTAGCTGAATTAGTTAAGCATAATAAGGCTACAAAAGAGATGGAAGCAGAGGGCAATAAATTGCTTACTGCATTAAAACAGGGGGCAGGTGAAGCTGCTTTAGCCAAACTAGGTATTAATTTTGCTGAAGCTAAGATTATTGAGCGTTTTGGGCAAAATGACGCATTGGTTGAACCAATTTTTCAAATGCCAATTCCTAAAGAAAAGACACCGACTTATTTCAGCACCAAAGATGCTAAAGATAATTTAGTTATTATTCAATTACTTAAAGTTAATCAAGGTCAACCGACAGATGAAGAATTAAAGGTTTTTTCGCAACGTTATAAAATGATACTTGGCAATGTTATGATGGAATCACTGATGTTGAATTTACGTGATAGTGCTAAAGTCGATTTAGGACGAATTGAGTAATTTGCGATCCACTTTCAGATAATTGAATACGATTACATAAATTAGAGGCTGCGCTTGCGCAGCCTTTTACTATTTTATCATTCTATTATCGTAATGTTTTTTTATTCTTGTATCTTATCCATTACTTAGAAAGTCTGTTTTTTCATAGATAAATTATCACAGAATTGCTTAGCAAACGACCTTAAGCGTATACACCAGGGAAATATAATGCCTATTTGGGTAAATAAATATTGATTTTTACTTATTAACAAGGAGGTTAAAGATGCTGCTAATTATAAAAAAGAAACTAAAGTATACAACTAGGATCTTGATTTTTGCGATAGGATTTTGTCATACCTCATTTGCCCAATCTGATCAGCTAAAAGTCGCTAATGATCAATCGCAAACTACAACGAAATTAGTTATCAATAAAATGGACAAGCGACAGTTGATGGACGATAAAGTTAACATCAATACTGCATCTGAGGAGGAGTTGGCGGAGAAATTAAATGGGGTTGGATTAAAAAAAGCGCAGTTAATCGTGCTACATCGCAAGAAATTTGGAGGATTTAAATCAATCGAGCATCTTCAGGATGTGCCAGGTATTGGTTTGGGTTTTATTGAAAAGAATTGTGAGAAATTAACCTATTAAAATGTGATAGGAACTTAGAGGGGGCTATTAGTCTCAGTTCCTTATTCCTTATGCCAATATACGCTGTAGGTATAAAATAAACTTAAGCCAAAAATACTAAATATAAATTATTATATCTTGCATTGATTAATATAGTGCTATTTATTGTAAGTTAAATTAGGTTATTGTTTGAGTATCGTTAAATAGTATCAGTTTAAAATTATTTAAGGCGCATTTTTTGCTTTAAAGAGGACATAATTGCTTGTCGATGATTAAGATAATATTTTAATCCTTCTGCACGCAGATGGCAGGCAGCACATTTTTGACAGCCATCACCTATGATACCATTGTAACAAGTAAGGGTTTTATTTTGTACAAATTCTAATGAGTGGTAATAATCGGCTAGTGCCCAAGTCTCGGCTTTATTTAGCCACATAAGTGGGGTTTCAAAGCGAATTGCTTTAGCTATACCTAGGCAAATAGCTTGATTGAGCACTTTAACGAATTCATCCCTACAATCAGGATAACCAGAAAAGTCTGTTTCACAAACACCGGTTATAACTACCTCAGCTTGAATTTGGTAAGCATAAATAGCAGCAAGCGTGAGAAATAGGATATTACGTCCTGGAACGAAAGTGTTGGGTAATTCACTTTCATTACTTTTTTCATAGGAAGGTATTGGAATGTTTTCGCGAGTTAGACTACTGATAGCAAGTTCATTTAATAGTCCGACATCCAGTATTTTATGTGCTGTGATATTAAAATGCTGGCATATCTTTTGTGCAGCAACAATTTCAGCACTATGACGTTGAGCGTAATTGAAAGTGATACAATGAACTTCGTCATATTGTTTTATTGCTTGTATAAGACAAGTGGTGGAATCTTGCCCGCCACTAAATACAATAACTGCTCGTTTCAACATGCTAATACTATCCATCAATAAAGTTTAAGTAAAAAAATTTTGCTATTCGATATGATACGTTATGTTACCGAGTTTAATCTAGTTTAGATAGCCTTAATTGGGAAGATATATTCATTGTGTTATATTATTTTGTTTAAATTATTAAATATGGGGTTATTTTATTCTAACTATTTATTAATAATACTGTATTAATTCTATGTAATCATTAGATAAAGAATGCCAATATTTACTGGATATATCGTAATATTTTCTTGATTATAAAGTGAGTAAAATTAATTTGTTAAAAAAATTTTAGATAAATATTATGATATTAGGTGGATTTCGATAGTTTTTATAAATATTTTGTCAACAAGATAGCTAATTGAATTGATCTTTTTTATTTTTGATTGAGAAAATAAAATATACAACAATTTAGTCTGTATCTGATTAATTTATTGAACTGTAACTTATTATATTTTTTGATGTAATTTTCAATATCAGGATAAAAAAATGTGAGATTATTTTCTCAATTACGTTGGTATTTTTTAACTGAGTGGCGCCGGTATTTTGGTGCAATCATGTTATTAATTTTTATTGCGGGATTACAACTCATTCCACCACGGCTTGTTGGCTTTATTATTGATGGCATTAGTAAGCAAACCATAAGTATCAAACAACTTTTGGGTTGGATAAGTGTAATGGTATTTATTGCATTTATTATTTATGGGTTGCGTTATATATGGCGGTTATGGTTATTTGGTGCTTCTTATAAATTAGCCGTACAATTAAGACAGAAATTTTATCAACAATTTAGTCGCCAAACTCCTGAGTTTTATTTACGTCATAGAGTGGGCGATCTTATTGCACGTACAACAAATGATGTTGATCGAGTTGTCTTTGCCGCGGGAGAAGGTGTCCTGACACTAGTCGATTCTTTGGTAATGGGATGTGCGGTATTAATTGTCATGAGTATAGAGATTAGTTGGCAACTGACCCTGCTATCATTGCTACCAATGCCAATTATGGCAATCATTATTAAGCGATATGGTGAGCAACTACATACACGCTTTAAATCTGCCCAAGGTGCATTTTCTTCTCTCAATAATCATGCTCAGGAAAGTTTAACTAGTATCCGTATGATTAAAGCGTTTGGTCTTGAAGATTACCAATCCTCTCAGTTTGAGATTGCGGCATTAGAGGCTGGACGTAAAAATATGCATGTTGCTAAAGTTGATGCCAAATTTGACCCTACTATCTATATTGCGATAGGCGCTGCAAATTTTTTGGCGGTAACGGGTGGAAGCTGGTTGGTTTGGCATAATAAAATGACACTAGGTGACTTGACTAGTTTTGTTATGTATTTAGGGCTTATGATATGGCCAATGTTAGCGCTTGCATGGATGTTTAATATTGTTGAGCGTGGAAGCGCTGCTTATAGCAGAATCTGTGTTTTATTTGAAGAACCCCTATCAATTATTGATGGAAAACAGTATTTGCAGCCAAGATCTGGTCAATTGAGCGTAAACATTCGGCAATTTAATTATCCAGGTGCTGCAATATCTTCCTTGCATAATATTGTATTCAATATACAGCCAGGGCAATTAGTTGGAATTTGCGGTCCAACCGGAGCCGGGAAATCAACATTATTATCATTATTGCAACGTCATTTTGATGTTATTGATGGTGAGATTTTGTTCCAATCTCTTGCTCTGACTAATATTCAGCAGGGGGATTGGCATGCCAGACTGGCAGTTGTGAATCAAATACCATTTTTATTTTCTGATACCATTGCAAGTAATATTGCTTTAGGTAAACCAACTGCCAGTCAAACAGAAATAGAGGAAGCGGCAAGGCTAGCTGATGTACATGAAGATATTATGCGTTTACCTAATGGATACAGTACACAAGTTGGTGAGCGTGGAATTATGTTATCTGGTGGACAAAAACAGCGTATTTCTATAGCAAGAGCACTATTATTAGATACTGAAATTTTGATATTAGATGATGCTTTATCTGCTGTAGATGGACAGACTGAAAATAGAATTTTAAAAAATTTACGTCAGTGGCGAGGGTGCCATACTATCATCATTAGTGCCCACCGATTATCTGCGTTAGTGGATTCAGATCAAATACTTGTATTGCAGCAAGGTACTATCTTGTGTCAAGGTACCCATCAGCAATTAATTGCAAAACCTGGTTGGTATCGAGATATGTATTGCTATCAGCAAATTGAAGCTTCATTGGAAAATGAACATGAATAAGCCTCGTCTTTTATGGCCATCCTTAAAACGCTTATTAATTTATGGAAATTCATTTCGTAAACCGATAATTATTGCTGTTTTGATATCCTGGCTAGCCGCTGGTGCAGAAATTTGTGGGCCCCTACTAGTGAGTTACTTTATTGATAATATGTTAGCAAAAGCCCATATACCGTTGGAAAGCACGGTTATGTTAATAATAGTTTTTTTTGCATCACAAATTATTGCTGCCATCTTACACTATTATCAAACAATTTTATTTAATCAAGTAGCTATCGGTGTTGTTCAAACATTACGTACAGATGTCATGAGTGCTGCTATCAGGCAGCCATTGAGTATTTTTGATAGTCAACCAGTAGGACAGCTTATTTCTCGAGTGACAAATGATACTGAAGTGGTTAAGGAGCTGTTTGTAACTGTTATTCCGACTATATTTCGTAGCTTAGCGCTAATTATTACCATGTTAATCGCGATGTTTTTTTTAGAATGGCGAATGGCAATTGTGGCTAGCTTAATTTTCCCTGTAGTATTTTTGGTCATGGTAATTTACCAACGTTTAAGTACACCGATTGTTCGTCGAGTGCGGACGTACCTAGCTGATATCAATGATGGCTTTAATGAGATTATTAACGGTATGACTGTTATCCAACAATTTAGGCAACAAGCTCGATTTGGTGAGAAAATGTTGGCAGTAAATCGCCAGCATTATATCGCCCGGATGCAGGCATTAAAGTTAGATAGTATTCTTTTGCGCCCATTATTAAATTTATTTTCTGCATTAACACTATGTGGATTAATTTTATTATTCGGATTTAAGGGAATAAATGTTATTGGTGTTGGGGTATTGTATGCGTTTATTAATTATCTTGGACGTTTAAATGAGCCATTAATTAAATTAACTTCACAGCAATCTGTATTACAACAAGCGATAGTTGCAGGCGAAAGAATTTTTGAATTGATAGATAGCCCACGACAATGTTATGGCCATGATCAATTACCTTTATTGTCGGGTCGAGTAGATATGAAAAAGCTTTCTTTTGCTTATCGTGATGATAAATATGTATTGTACGATATTGAGCTGCAGATGGAAGATAATGAATTTGTCGCATTAGTTGGGCAT
The DNA here is from genome assembly GCF_029873475.1 of Arsenophonus sp. aPb. Taxonomy (NCBI): domain Bacteria; kingdom Pseudomonadati; phylum Pseudomonadota; class Gammaproteobacteria; order Enterobacterales; family Morganellaceae; genus Arsenophonus; species Arsenophonus sp. aPb. Next base: position 2,510,214 of record NZ_CP123499.1, on the reverse strand, counting down.
ACAGGTAGTGGGAAAAGCACGATTACTAACTTATTAATGGGATACTATCAGTGGCAAGAAGGACAAATATTACTTGATGGACGTCCACTATCATCTCTTTCCCATCAAGTGTTGCGTAATTGCATTACTATAGTGCAACAAGAGCCGGTTATTTTAGCAACTACTGTTTTTGATAATATCGCTTTGGGAAGAGAAATTTCAGAACAGAAAGTTTGGCAAATTTTAACAATTGTTCAGCTCGCTGATTGGGTACATAAATTACCTAATGGCTTAAATACTCTGCTAGGCGAACAAGGCAATATGCTATCTGCCGGGCAAAAGCAGCTACTGGCGTTAGCGCGGGCTTTAGTACAAACGCCGAAAATTTTAATATTGGATGAGGCAACGGCAAATATCGATTCGGGAACTGAGAGAGCGATCCAAGAAGCTTTACAGTTAATTCGTCGACAGACAACTTTAATCGTTATTGCCCATCGACTTTCTACTGTTATCGACGCGGATAAAATTTTTGTCTTACATCGTGGTAAAATCGTTGAGCAAGGCAAACATAATGAATTGTTGCGACATTCAGGGCTTTATGCTCAGATGTACCAATTGCAACAGATAGGTAATTTATTACATACTGATAGCTTAGATCATCTCGATGTGGTTTATTGATCTTTTTTGCTATTATTTTTATATAGTTAAGCTATTTAAATGTTTAATATTATTTGTTTGAATAAGAAAACAGCACTTGATTTCTGTTTTCTTGCTATTTGAATATGAATAGCGCATAATGCGTGCCTCTATTGTTCAGATAGAGCCATTCAATGGGGTCCTGTTGGTTCTCCCGCAATGCTAACTTGTTAACTTGGTCAGGTCTGGAAAGAAGCAGCCATAGCAAGGGATGTATGTGCCGGGATGTCGCTGACAGGACTCCGCCAGTTTAGAACTTCTAAGATATTTATACTTTTTGCAAATAAAATTAATTTAGTTAACAAAAAATTGTTTTTATGTTGAAAGTTATTAAATTAATTCAACATGGTTAGTTTTTTATATTGAGAAAAAATTTCGATTAATTTGATGAATTTTTATTTTAATCTAATTGCCAGTTTTGGTTTGGTTTTTATAGAAAAATAAGATTATGTAAAATTATAAATTTCAATTAACGATGCAATTAAATTATTAATTAAAAAATAAATAGCATTATCTTGATTATTTTACTGAATAGTTATTGGTTAAGTATGGCGCTCATTAATAAAAAAGAGTAAAAGTTGAGAGAGGATAATTATAGAGTTATTTTTCATTAAGCGAAAATATAAATATGGTTCATTGTTTAATCTAATAATGTAAGCAACACCACGATATAACTATCCGTGCTATGAATGAATATTTTAAGTTATATAGTTACTAATAAAAGCCGATAAAGGCTATCGGCTAAAATTATAACCATATCCTATCTGATAAAGGAAAGACTTATTAGCGAACATACTTCCAAACTGACGAAGGAATTTTGTCATAAAGTTTATTCATTGTTAGCTCTGCTAACCTATGGTCGGCAGCAGAATAAAATAACTCAAGTTCGTCTTCAGATAATTCATATTTGTTTTTTTCGATTACGCGCTCCAATGTTTCGATAGTCGTACATTTTCTTAAGCGCATCAGATAGTCAATTTTAGTCATAATTTCCTTTCTTTAAATTATAGATGTATAAAATATGAATGTTATTGGCTGTTGCGTCAAGTGTTACTTAATGAATACTTTATATCATTTGTTAATATTTCAGCCAAATGCTCATTCATTTTTTGCCAATCAGAAATATCTGTTAGGCTCATTACAGGTTTACCAAATAGGTTATAAGTTTCATCCAAATATTCGTCAATAAAAATAAAAAGATTTACGTTATTCGGATATTTTAATTTAAATTGACCAATAAAATCTGTGATATGATCAATTAATACATTAAATTTAACGTTTTGGTCGGAACCAAGATCATTTTTCCGATGGGTTTTTGTCCTATGTAAAGTTAACATCGCTTCACGATGTAGAGCATCACATAAATACTTTAGCACTAAGATGTCATAACTCCTTGGTGAGTACTCATCCATAATCACCTCCATTCAAACCACAGATTACGGGTTATTACTCATTTTTATTGCATAATACCGCTAAAGATGAAGAATTTACCATTGAATTAATATATTGTTTTATTTTTTATAAAATCAAAAACACTATTAATTATGATTGTTGCCAAAATTATAAATGGTTGTCGGTAAACAATCAGAAGAATGTAGATAATTTATAAAATTTATACTTGTGTGAGTATAGCAAAAGTAATGCAAACAACCTACTGGATATTAATATAGCACTATTATCGCATAAGTCACTATCTCTGTATAAAGTTTTTTGTTATATGATGTTAATCAAAGAACTAATCTAGAGTAAAATATCAAATATATACAAAAAGTTACAGTATAACTGTGTTATTTTATTATTATTTATTTTTTTAATAAAAAATAAGTTTTAGTCATATATTTAGATTTATTTTTCATTTATTAAAAATATTTTTACATGAAAGGCCAGATATTCTGGCCTTTTAATGGAAATATTACTAATAACCTATCTAAGTTAATATTTATTTGTGAAACGTCTACGTATGACGACAAAAAATACTGGAACAAAATAGATTGCTAATGTAGTTGCTGCAATCATTCCGCCAAGCACGCCTGTACCGACAGAGTTTTGCGCCCCTGAACCGGCACCGTTACTAATAACGAGAGGTAAAACACCAAGCATGAATGCTAATGATGTCATTAAAATAGGTCGTAACCGCATTTTGACAGCATCTAGCGTTGCTTCAATCAACCCTTTTCCTTCTTTTTCCATTAGGTCTTTCGCAAACTCAACAATTAATATGGCGTTTTTGGCAGATAGGCCAATGGTTGTTAATAAGCCTACCTTAAAGTAAACATCATTTTCTAATCCACGAATTGAAGTGAAGAGTAATGCTCCAATAACCCCTAAGGGCACAACTAACATAACAGAAAAAGGAATTGACCAACTTTCATATAAAGCGGCTAAACAAAGAAAAACGACAATAAGAGAAATTACATATAAAGCCGGTGCTTGGTTGCCAGAAAGACGTTCTTGGTAAGACATACCAGTCCATTCATAACCAATACCCTCAGGTAATTTTTCAGTAAGTTGCTCCATTAATAACATGGCATCACCGGTACTTTTCCCTGGAGCCGCAGAACCTTGGATTTCCATTGCAGGTAAACCATTATAGCGTTCCAAACGTGGTGAACCATATAGCCATGGATCTTTACTATGATCAATCAACGCTGAGAAAGGTACCATTTTTCCTTGATTATTGCGGACATAAAGTTTTTCAATATCAGCGGGCAACATTCGGAATGGGGCATTGGCTTGTACGTAAACTTTTTTAACGCGTTCACGATCAATAAAATCATTTACATAGATTCCACCAAACATAGTACTTAAGGTTGCATTAATATCACTGATAGATACACCTAAAGCCTCAGCTTTTTGTTGATCAAGATAAAAACGATACTGAGAAGTATCATCTTGTCCGTTAGGACGAACATTTTGCAATATATCAGGATGTTGAGCGATAAGTCCCAGTAGTTGATTACGAGCTGCCATTAATTTCTCATGGCCTAAATTACCTTGATCAACAAGTTCATAATCAAAACCACTGGCTGTACCTAGCTCGGGTATGGCCGGTATATTGAAAGAGAAAATGATAGCTTCTTGTATTTTTGAAAAGGCAAGATTGGCACGATTGATAATTTGAGAAACGTGACTTTTATCGCTATGGCGTTCTTTCCAATCTTGTAGAACGACGAAAGCAAGACCCATGTTTTGTCCTTGTCCAGCGAAGCCATAGCCACTTACGGTAAAGACAGATTTAACATTTTCTTTTTCTTTTGTTCGATAATATTGGTCAATATCATTAAGCACCGCAACAGTTTGTTCTTGAGTTGAACCTGGCGGTAGCTGAACCATCGTCAAGAGTACTCCTTGATCTTCCTCAGGAAGAAACGACGAAGGTAATTTTAGGAAGAGAAATGCCATACCGGCAACTAATATAACATAAATCACTAGGTAACGGCCGGTACCTCTAAGCATATGGCCAATACTATTGGTATAGTGATGCGCACTTTTTTCAAACGTCCGGTTAAACCAGCCGAAAAAACCTGACTGTTTACCATGACTACCTTTAGGGATAGGTTTTAATATTGTGGCACAAAGGGCGGGAGTTAAGATCAGCGCGACCAGAACAGAGAGCACCATTGATGCGACAATTGTAACTGAGAATTGACGATAGATTGCGCCGGTTGAGCCACCAAAAAAAGCCATAGGTATAAATACCGCCGATAATACTAAGGCTATACCGACGAGTGCGCCTTGGATTTGTCCCATCGATTTTTTGGTGGCTTCTTTTGGTGATAGTCCCTCTTCTTGCATAACACGCTCAACGTTTTCTACTACCACAATAGCATCATCGACTAATAATCCGATAGCGAGCACCATTGCGAACATCGTAAGCGTGTTAATTGAATATCCCATTGCAGACAAAATAGCAAAAGTACCAAGCAAAACTACAGGAACTGCGATAGTTGGGATCAAGGTTGCGCGGAAATTTTGCAGGAATAAGTACATAACAACGACGACTAGCATGATAGCTTCGATCAGTGTTTTCACTACTTCGTTAATTGAGATTTTTACAAACGGTGTGGTGTCATAAGGGTAAACAATCTCTAATCCATTAGGGAAAAAAAGCTCCATTTCAGCAAGCGTAGCACGTACGGCTTTGGCAGTATCTAAGGCATTAGCCCCAGTTGCCAATTTGATACCGATACCGGCTGACGCAGTACCATTATATTTTGCTTGAATGCTATAATTTTCCGCGCCTAACTCAACAACGGCAACGTCTTTTAAGCGAACCTGAGAACCATCTGGATTAACCCGTAACAGGATATTGGCAAACTGTTCGGCATTATTTAGCCGCGTTTGAGCAATAATAGAAACATTTAGTCGTTGGCCTGGGATCGGTGGTGTCCCACCTAGCTGGCCGGCAGCAACTTGGTTGTTTTGAATTTTTATGGCATTGATGACATCTTGAGTCGCCATGTTGTATTTAACCAGTTTATCTGGATCTAACCAGATCCGCATAGCGTACTGGGTACCAAATAATTGCGTTTCACCGACACCTTTTACTCGGCTAATAGGATCTTTAATGTGAGAGTTAACATAATCAGCGATATCTTCTTGATTCATTGAGCCATCTTTGGAAATAAAAGCGACCACCATCAAGAAAGAACCGGTAGATTTATTAACATGAATGCCTTGCTGCTGTACCTCTTGGGGTAGTAATGGCATGGCCAATTGTAATTTATTTTGTACCTGCACTTGTGCAATATCAGGATCTGTCCCTGCTTCAAAGGTAAGAGTCAGAGACATGTTACCCATTGCATCACTAGTTGAAGACATATAAACCAGATTATCAATTCCATTCATGTTCTGTTCGATAACCTGAGTAACGGTATTTTGGACTGTAGTGGCGTCTGCTCCAGGATAGGTTGCTACAATTGAGATAGACGGTGGCGCAATAGTTGGATATTGTGCAACCGGTAATTTGATAATTGCCAATAGACCAGCAAGCATGGTAATAATGGCTATTACCCACGCGAATATTGGCCGTTCTATAAAAAACTGAGGCATTAATTATCGACTCCCTTAATTTAAGACTTATGCGGAGAAAATTTATTTTTCTGTTGTATTTGGATTTAACGATGTCTCTTTAGCTATCACTTTCATGCCTGGCTTGATTTTTTGTAACCCAATCACAATGACACGCTCTCCGGCTTCAAGTCCTTTAGTTATTAACCATTGATTACCAATTGCTTGCGCAGTAATTACCGTACGGACTTCAACTTCATTATTGGTATTAACAATCATCACTTGAGCTTCACCACGAGGCGTCCGACTTACGCCTTGCTGTGGCACTAGGATGGCATTTTTTTTCACGCCTTCTTCTAAAACGGCACGAACAAACATACCAGGAAGTAGTTTTTTTTCTGGATTGGGGAAAATAGCCCGCATCGTGATAGAGCCAGTACTTTCATCAACGGTTACATCGGAAAATTGAAGAATACCTTTTTGTGAGTAAACTTCACCATTATTCATTTTTAGGCTAACCGGTGCTTGCTGCGATTCTTTAGATAAATTGCCGCTAGCGATTTCATTTTTTAAATTCAAATAATCGTCGCTGGATTGGGTAACATCAATATAAATAGGGTCTAACTGTTGAATGGTTGTTAGCGCACTAGTTTGCCCGGTCGAGACCAGCGCACCTTCTGTGACGTTGGATTTACCAGAGCGGCCGGAAATAGGTGCAGTTACTTTGGTATACTCAAGATTGATACGCGCAGTTTCAACTGCCGCTTCAGCGGCTTTAAGAGAAGCTAACGCCTGAGCATAATTAGCGTTTGCGGTATCATACTCTTGTTTACTGATGTAATTTGTTCCCAATAAAGGTTTATAACGACTTACTGTTAAACGAGTAATTTCGGCATTGGCTTTTGCTTTTGCTAAATTGGCTTTTGCACTGTCATAATTGGCTTTATAGGTAGCAGGATCTATTTGATATAAAGAAGTGCCGGCTTCAACATCACTACCCTCTGTATAATTTCTTTTTAATATAATACCTCCTACTTGAGGTCTTACCTCGGCAATACGAAAAGCAGTAGTACGGCCAGGCAGTTCAGTTGTTACTGTCAATGGCTTTACTTCCAATGTTACGACACCAACTTCAGGTGTTGGAGGTGCAATATTACCTTGCTGGGAATTATCGCCACATGCTGTCAGGATCAAACAGCTTGAGAGTAGTAATATTACCAGAGGTAAAACCCCTCTGTTTTTTTGCATAAATAAACCTCAATATTCAAATATCAATTTCAAATCTGAAACCTGGTGAATTATTATGTTATAAATCTCTTATGTTATTGCAAAAACATACATGAATGTATGTAAATTTACTTCAATAAGAAGAAAGTAAGTTAAAATGGCACGAAAAACTAAGCAACAAGCGAAAATAACTCGCCAAGAAATAATTGATGCAGCAATTAGAACATTTTCTAAGTATGGAGTTTCATCTACCTCTTTATCTAATATAGCCGAGGTTGCAGGTGTAACTCGTGGTGCTATTTATTGGCATTTTAAAAATAAAGTCGATCTTTTCTCTGAAGCTTGTAAATTTACTGATGAACAAATAGCTGAAACTCAGAAAAAGTATCAGTTAAAATACCCTAATGATCCACTTTTTGTATTGAGAAAATTATTACATTATATTTTATTTACCTTTTTTGACGATACTAAAAACAAGGCGCTAACTGAGATTTTTTTTCATAAATGTGAATTGATAGGTGAAATGGCACAGTTTGCTGAATTACGACGTGAAATTTATATGATTAACTATCAAAGATTAGTCACTCTTTTAACTGACTGTGTGGAAAAACAACAGTTGCCTGCCAATATCAATGTTCAGTGCGCAGCAATTATGATACGAGCAGAAATTACCGGCCTGTTTGAAAATTGGTTATGTGTACCAGATAGTTTTAATATCAAAGAAAATGCGATTCGTTACGTGGATACGATGATTGATATGATGAAATATAGTCCATCGATAAGAAACAGTTGAAACGTTTTATTACATAATTAAGGAGGATTTGATGCAAGAAAAAAAACTATTTTTGATTATTGCTAATGGTGCCGCTTATGGCAATGAAAATCTTTTTAATGCACTACGTTTGGCGATTGCAGTTAAGGAACAGGCAGTTACAACGGAAATGAAAATTTTTTTAATGTCTGATGCAGTTGTTGCTGGTCTTATTAATCAAAAGCCAGTTGAAGGTTATAATTTAAAACAGATGTTAGAAATCTTGCTTGCACAGCAAGTAGAAATAAAATTATGTAAGACATGTACTGATGCTCGAGGTATCACTGAATTACCGTTAATTAAAGGGGTTACCATCGGCACTTTGGTTGACTTAGCACAGTGGACGTTAGCATCCAATAAAGTTTTAACTTTTTAGATATAATAATATTTAAGACAAGGAAATAAATCCTAAGGAGAGATTTTTAACTGTTTTCTTATTTTTTAATCTAACTCAGTGGATACTACTATGTTTTCATTTAGTCGAAGGTTGCAAAACAGAGCATATTACCAGCGGTTAGTTTCTATATTATCCTTGTCTTGTGGTTTATTCTTTCTTTTTAATGCAACCTTAGTTGAGAGCGCTACCTTAACCAATATAACTTCACGGCAAACTATTCAAAGCGAATTAAATGCCTTAAGTAATCGTAGCAATTTAACTGCACTTGAAACCCAAGCTTTAGCTGACTATAAAAAAGCAATTCAATTTTATGATGAATTAGCGGAATTAGAAAAGCAAGCTGATCTAATGCAAAAAAGAGTTATACAAGCGCCGAAAGAAGCGCGAAATGCACTGGAAAAGTTGGCTAAAATTAAACGCGAACAGCAACAAAGTGAGCAAACTAAAACTGAATATCAGCATTTAACATTATCACAACTGGAGAGCCAATTAAAAAATAAATTAGAAGTATTACAAAACCAACAGGAAAATCTGGCCAATATTAATAGCAACTTAGTTGCATTACAAACCCAGCCAGAGCGAGCGATGAATATTATGTTAGAAAATGCTCGACGGCTACAAGATATTCGTTACCAACTAAATAATGACTTCTCTTTCAATGAAGATATTCGGCCTTCTTTGCAAAGATTATTACAAGTCGAACAATTTTACCTGCAGCAGCAAAATAAATTTCAACAACATGCATTAGAAGCGAATACTCAATTACAAGATGTGCTACAGAAGCAACGTGATTATACAGCAACTTATATTGCGTTAATTCAAAGTGATATACAGTATGTTCAGGCTGCTATTAATAATAAACGCTTAAATTATTCTGAAGAAACGGCTAAAGAAGCTCAACGCTCAACGATAAATAGTCAGGAAGTAGAAGAATATCCGATAATTAAACATGAAAAAGCCATTAATAAAGCACTAAGTGAACGTTTGATCACAGTAACCCAAGATAGTAACCAATTAGTACAAAAGGGGATAAGGGTTAAATCTTGGTTAGAAAGAGCCATACAAGTAGAGAGTAATTTAAAAGAGCAAATTACCGTTTTACGGGGAAGTTTATTGCTTTCTCGCATACTTTTTCAAAAACAAATTAATTTGCCACCTAATGTGTTAACAAAAAATCTACCAACATTAATTGCCGATTTACGGTTAGAGCAGTTTGATATTAACCAAGAGCGTGACCAGTTATATCAATCTTCTAATTATATTAATAAGTTGTCCGATACAATAAGTGATTCAATGGTAGATAAGAGCAAGGCAATGCCTCTTTCGAAGGAAGTCTGGCGGGCATTAGAGTTACTGATTGATATACGCCGCGATCTTTTAGATCAATTAAACGTACAGTTGGGTAATCAGATTTCTCAGGCGATTAATTTACAGTTAGATCAGCAACAATTACTGGGAGTCATTGATTCTTTAGAACAAACATTAGCTCAGCAAATTTTTTGGGTAAATAGTAATAAACCGATTGATCTGACATGGTTAACTTCTTTTCCTGAAGCGGCGAAAGCAGAAATTACCTCTTTTAATTTTAAATTATCATTAATTAGCATATTTAAAGGGCTAATTAACTCTTCTGTTGTCACTATTCCCCTTTTGTTAGCTTGTCTGTTCTTTTTTTGGATGAATCGCAAGTTTAAACAACGTTTAAAAGAAATTAATGCGGAAGTTAGAGTATTCAAAAAAGATAACCAATTACATACACCGATAGCGTTAATTTTAACCCTAATGATGGCGTTTCCTGGCGCTTTTATGGCACTAGCAGTTGGTTACTGGTTTTTAAAAACAGGTAATCCCCATGGTGATTTTGTTTGGAGTTTTGCTCTGCAATTAGCCCTATTTTGGCTGTTATTTAGATGGTGTATTTATATTCTTAAACCTGATGGTATTGCAGAAAATCATTTTTTAATTGCTAAAAAAGACACGACCTGGTTACGTCAACATTTGATGAAATTGATGTTGCCGTTGATTGTTTTAATTTATTGGTCAAGTTATGGCGTCATGTATCCTTTGCGGTTGGCGGATGATGTCATCGGGCAATTAATTGTATTAATATCCCTGTTTTTAGTTTTTCTATTTACTTTGCCGTTTTGCCGTCGGATCTGGCAACAAAAAGGTGGGCATTTAACTCGTACTATTATTATTACCATACTGGCTTTTTCTCCACTGGTGTTAATTGGTTTAATGATGGTCGGTTATTATTACACGACTCTTCGACTTTCCAGTCGCTGGATTGATAGCCTCTACTTATTACTCCTTTGGTATATTATTTACCATAGTTGTATTCGTGGATTATCTATTGCAGCGCGCAAGCTTGCTTACAAAAGAGCATTAGAGCGTCGTCATAATATGACGCGAGAAGAGCAAGAAAACGAACCAATTACCGAACCGCCAATGTCAATTGAATTAATTAGTCAACAATCTCTACGTTTAACCAGTATGGTACTGTTTCTGATCTTTATCGTTGCTTTTTATTGGATTTGGTCAGATTTCATTACTATCTTCTCATTCTTAGATGGTATTCAACTTTGGCACACTAATGTACAAAATGAGGCTGGCCACACTTTACAAGCGGTTACCCTGGCTGATTTAATTTTAGCGATTATTATTTTTATTGTCGCTTTAGTGATGACGCGAAATCTACCCGGTTTATTAGAGGTTTTAGTACTGTCCCGGTTAAAGCTTCGGCAGGGGTCAAGCTATGCTATCACGACGATGCTAACCTATATCATTATTGGTATTGGTACAATTATCGTATTAGCAATGTTAGGTGTTACCTGGAATAAGTTACAGTGGCTAGCGGCAGCATTAACATTTGGTTTAGGTTTTGGTTTACAAGAAATTTTTGCCAACTTTGTCTCGGGTATTATTATTCTGTTTGAAAGGCCGGTCAGAATTGGTGATACCGTTACGATTGGTAATTTTTCAGGCACAGTAAGTAAAATTCGTATTCGAGCAACTACCATAACGGATTTTGATCGTAAAGAAGTCATTATTCCCAATAAAGCATTTGTAACAGAACGTTTAATAAATTGGTCGTTATCAGATACTATAACCCGTATTATTATCAAGCTAGGTGTTGCTTATGGTTCTGATCTTGATAAAGTCAAAGCGATTTTGTTACAGGCAGCACAAAGTAACAACAAGATCATGTCGGATCCTGCTCCATTAGTATTTTTTACTGATTTTGGTGACAGTACCCTTAATCATGAATTACGTTTTTATGTTCGACAGATAGCGGATAGAAGTACAACATTGGACGAAGTCAATCGAATGATTGATAGCCTATGTCGAGAACAAAATATCGATATTGCTTTTAATCAGTTAGAAGTTCACCTTCGTAATAACAAAGGTGATTCTGTGCAAGAAGTTGAACGTACTCTTGGCGTTGGAAAGAGAGCAAAACACCGTGATAAAAACAATCGAGATTAATAATGCTGCAAAATAATAATTGCATTATTTATATCAACGTTTTTTAGTTGCATTGGTAAGTAATGTGTTGGCTTTTTTATTCTCATAATCTTTTTTCACAATATCAAGTGCTTTGAGTGCAGTAGTGGGTTCAATTTGATTAATTTCTAGAATATAAATTAAATCAATGGCAACTTGGATTTCTAATGGCGCAGTTTCTAAATTCATTAAATATTACCTATATTATTTTTTATTCGATACTTTGATTTTCATCGTGCTCAATTGCCCTTTCTATGCGTGAAAGAGCCTGACGGCATCTCACTAACCTTCCTGTTAATGCAGCTATTTCTTGCTGCAGTTTCTGGCAAGCAACGTATGACTGTTGTTTATCTAATTGTTGTTCTCTATCATTTATCATTGCGATTAGACGACGTTCATAATCTTGATGTTGAACTAAACGTTCATAGCGATCGACGGTTTTTTCTTTTTGGCTATGTTGATTTTCTTGTTCTCTTAATGTTTGGGTTGCAGATTCTCGCGTTATTGCACCAATTTGGGCAATAATTTTTTCTGTCAAGAAAGTAACCTGTTCTAAACGTGAAGTGATAACCGCATTTTTTAATTGACTAAAATGTTGCTTAATTTCAAATAAACAATCGCTTAATTGATGGCTTTTTCGATAAAATAATTTTTGATCAAAACGTGATGTTATAAAAGCAGAGTGTGCAATAGGCTTTATTTGTTCTGATAATGCTTCAATTTGCTCTTCAAGCGCGTTCAGTAACTTTTGTGTTTTCATATAGTAAGCCATAATAATAAAAAATATGTGATTGCGATTTGACTTATTACAGTAAAAATGCGCATATTAGTAAGTAAGTTATTGCATTTTTATAGTACTTTTCATAGATTGTAGTGTTTGATTATTTTATCTATGATGATAATTATGATGGTTAATGAAAAAAAAATACAATTTATAAAAGACAGTATTGAAACAATTCCTGATTATCCGATACCAGGTGTATTGTTTCGTGATATTACAACGTTATTGGATAATCCTGCCGCTTATCAGGCCACTATTGATCTACTTGTTGAACATTATAAAAATAAAGGTATCACTAAAATTGTTGGTACTGAAGCAAGAGGTTTCTTGTTTGGGGCACCGGTTGCTTTGCGTTTAGGTGTAGGATTTGTGCCAGTACGTAAAGAGGGAAAACTACCGCGAGCCACTTTACGGCAAAATTATGAACTAGAATATGGTAGCGATACACTAGAGATCCATAAGGATAGCATTTCAGCTAAAGACAATGTATTAGTTGTTGATGATTTACTCGCTACCGGTGGTACGATTGAGGCAACAGTACGCTTGATCCGGCAGCTTGGAGGTAAAGTGAATGAAGCGGCATTCATTATCTGTTTGCCTGATTTAGGCGGTATCGAACGTTTAAAAAAACACGGGGTCAATTGTTTTAATTTGGTTGAATTCCCAGGACATTAATCAATAAAATTTTCTAGCGAAATGTGCTGACTAGGCGAACAGCGCTATGTTGGTTAACAAACTATATACTTAACGTCTAATAGGAATCATGAGCTACCAGGTACTTGCCCGTAAATGGCGCCCACAAACATTTACCGATGTAGTTGGGCAACAACACGTTTTGACCGCGCTGGCAAATGGTTTGCAACAGCAGCGGCTTCATCATGCCTACCTATTTTCTGGTACACGCGGGGTTGGAAAAACGACCATTGCGCGACTTTTTGCGAAAGGGCTTAACTGTGAGGTAGGGATAAGCCAAAATCCTTGTGGTCAGTGTGTTAACTGTCTTGAGATAGCGCATGGGCGATTTGTTGATTTGATTGAAATTGATGCCGCTTCGCGCACTAAAGTTGAGGATACCCGCGAGCTGCTAGATAATGTCCAGTATGCACCAGCGCGTGGTCGATTTAAAGTCTACTTAATCGACGAAGTTCATATGCTTTCTCGTCATAGCTTCAATGCTTTGCTCAAGACACTGGAAGAGCCGCCAGAACATGTAAAATTTCTCTTAGCAACCACAGATCCACAGAAATTACCGATAACAGTTTTATCACGTTGCCTTCAATTTCATTTAAGAACACTGGATATTGACCAAATTAGCAGTCAACTTGAACGCATTTTAGCGGCTGAGCAAATATCGAGTGATAAACGTGCCCGCCAATTAATCGCCAGAGCGGCCGAAGGTAGTTTACGTGATGCATTAAGTTTGACTGATCAAGCTATTGCCATGGGGCAGGGGCAGGTATCGGCCGATTCAGTTAGTCAAATGCTAGGAATATTGAATGATGAACAGCCCCTAGCGATCATTGAAGCGATTGTACATGCCGATGGTCAAAAAATGATGGCCTTAGTCGAAGATATTGCGTTGCGGGGCAGTGACTGGGAAAACGTATTGATTGAAATGTTATCATTAATTCATCGCATTGCGATGATCCAGCTTTTACCTGTGGAGATGCAAGATACTGCTTCGCCGATAGAAGAGCGTTTATGTTTACTTGCGCGCTTGATTACGCCAACGGATTTACAGCTCTATTATCAAACTTTATTAGTCGGACGTAAAGAGCTTCCCTATGCGCCAGAAAGGCGAATGGGGGTTGAGATGACGTTATTACGTGCATTAGCATTTCATCCTAAGTGTATTAATGATACTGAAGTTTCATTGGTGTCGTCGCCAAATAGAATTGAATCAGTTACCGTAGGCAATGATATTGATAGTCATACTGATATCTCCTCTAATATAAAAGATAAAAAAAAAGTCATTGATAAAGCGATAAGTCCATCAGATGAAAAATTAATTAATACACCTACCTTGCAATTGCTAAAAGCAAAAGCGTCACTAAAAAAAGAGCAAGAGAAAACACCGTTAAAAAAGCCTGACACAACATCGTCGAAGACAAAAACGCCGTCGGCGATGTTGGCGTTAGAACGATTAGCAACAGTTTCTGCGCAGCATCAGCGGTCTGTTGCAAATCAGCCTAAGCAGATTAAGAAAAATGAAAAAAATCAACAAGATAAATCTTATCAGTGGCGCCCGAAAAATATTTCTGAGCAAAAAATAGAGCGAGTAACAACGCCTGGCAATATTAAACAAGCATTGGAATATGAAAGAACACCGGAACTTGCCAATAAAATTGCGCTTGAAGCTCGAGAGCGTGACCACTGGTCGGCTGAAATTTCTCAGTTAAAAGTGCCAAAATTGATAGAACAACTTGCGTTGAATGCTTATAAGGAATCGTTCAATGAAACGGAAATCTGTTTACACTTACGATCAACGCAACGGCATTTGAATACTGAGCCTGCGCATAAAGCATTAACAAAAGCCTTATGTGAGTTATATGGCCAGCCGATAAAACTGGTTATCATCGAAGATGATAATCCGGCCGTCAAGACACCCTTGGAATGGCGGCAGGTAATTTATGAAGAGATGCTAGCACAGGCTCGTCAATCCATTATTGTGGATAAAACCATTCAGACTTTGCGCACGCTGTTTGATGCACAGTTAGATGAAGAAAGTATTCGGCCTGTGTAGTCGAATACATACCGTTAAGTATAATGTTGCAAGGTTAAAGTATATCTTGGTAACAGATTAGAAAGAGAGAATATTATGTTTGGTAAAGGTGGGCTGGGTAACCTGATGAAACAGGCTCAGCAAATGCAAGAAAAGATGCAGAAAGTCCAAGAAGAGATTGCTAACATGGAGGTTACCGGAGAATCTGGTGCAGGTCTTGTTAAAGTAACCATTAATGGTGCGCATAATTGCCGTCGGGTTGAAATCGATCCTAGTTTGATGGCCGATGATAAAGATATGCTAGAAGATCTTATTGCGGCCGCATTTAATGATGCTGCGCGTCGTATAGAAGAAGCACAAAAAGAAAAAATGGCTAATGCATCCAATGGCATGCAATTACCTCCAGGCTTTAAGATGCCATTTTGATGCAAACGAGCCCCCTTCTTGAATCCTTAATGGAAGCGCTCCGCTGTTTGCCTGGTGTAGGACCAAAATCGGCGCAACGTATGGCTTTTCATCTTCTGCAACGTGATCGTAGTGGTGGCATGCAATTGGCTCAGGCGTTGACACGTGCAATGTCTGAGATCGGTCATTGTCAGGGTTGTCGAACATTTACTGAAAAAGATCACTGTTCTATTTGTACTAATCCGAGGCGTCAACAAACGGGCCAAATATGTGTGGTTGAAAGCCCGGCCGATATTTATGCCATTGAACAAACGGGGCAGTTTGCCGGACGTTATTTTGTTTTGATGGGCCATTTGTCGCCATTAGATGGTATTGGACCTAAGGATATTGGCCTTGATAACTTAGCCGATAAGTTAGCGACTGAGACGGTATCAGAAGTGATCTTGGCGACCAACCCAACAATTGAAGGGGAAGCGACGGCCAACTATATTGCTGGCATATGTGCTCAATATCAGGTGATGGCCAGTCGTATTGCTCATGGTATTCCGGTTGGCGGTGAGCTTGAAATGGTTGACGGAACAACGTTATCACATTCAATCATTGGCCGTCAGAAAATTAATTATTGATAATGTAAATGTAATATACGTAAACCTATGCAGAGGTTAAAAACTCTGCTTATTTTTTATGAAAAAGTTAACTATATCGGTTGTCAACACTCTTTTGACGGCGGTGAACTTGAAATTTTCAATTTATATCCCCATCTGAGTTTCATAACCATTCAACCCAATAAAATTATTCTAAAATTGAGGCTATTTAATGAGTATGAAAGGACAAGAAACTCGTGGATTTCAATCAGAAGTAAAACAGTTATTACAATTGATGATCCATTCTCTTTATTCCAATAAAGAAATCTTTCTACGCGAGCTGATTTCAAACGCATCTGATGCAGCGGATAAATTACGTTTTAAAGCACTTTCACAATCGGATCTTTATGAAAATGATGGTGATTTAAGAGTTAGAATTGCTGTTGATAAAGACAAAAAAACCTTAACCATTAGTGATAATGGTATTGGCATGACGCGCGAAGAGGTTATTGATAATTTAGGTACTATTGCTAAATCTGGTACAAAGGCTTTTTTACAGTCTTTAGGTAACGAACAAGCGAAAGATAGTCCATTAATCGGTCAGTTTGGTGTTGGTTTCTATTCAGCTTTTATTGTTGCAGATAAAGTGACTGTACGTACTCGAGCAGCGGGTATGGCTGCTGATAAAGGGGTTTTTTGGCAATCTCAGGGTGAGGGTGAATATACCGTTGCTGATATTGAAAAAGCAGAGCGTGGTACTGAAATTACCTTACATTTACGTGAAGACCAAACGGAATTCTTAGATAACTGGCGTTTACGTTCGGTGATCAGCAAATATTCAGATCATATTGCTCTGCCAGTGGAAATTGAAGCCAAGAACGAAGAAGATGATACGGTCATCTGGGAAAAGATTAACAAAGCCCAGGCACTATGGACACGTAACAAAAATGATATTACGGCGGAAGAATATAAAGAGTTTTATAAGCATGTTTCCCATGATTATGCGGATCCTTTGATATGGAGTCATAATCGGGTAGAGGGCAAGCAAGAGTATACCAGCCTACTTTATATACCAACTAAAGCGCCTTTCGATTTGTGGAATCGTGATAATAAACATGGTTTAAAGCTTTATGTTCATCGTGTTTTTATCATGGATGAAGCTGAACAGTTTATGCCAAATTACTTACGTTTCGTACGTGGGTTAGTTGACTCTAATGACTTACCATTAAACGTTTCACGAGAAATTTTACAAGATAGTGATATCACTCGTAGTTTACGTAGCGCATTAACCAAACGTGCATTGCAGATGTTAGAAAAATTAGCCAAAAGTGAACCTGAACAGTATCAACAATTCTGGCAGGAGTTTGGATTAGTACTGAAAGAGGGTCCTGCGGAAGATACAACCAATAAAGAAGGCATTACTAAACTATTGCGTTTTGCATCAACGCATAATGAGAGTAATTTACAGAATGTTTCTTTAGAAGATTATGTTAGTCGAATGATTGAGGGGCAGGAAAAAATTTATTACATTACCGCAGATAGTTATGCTGCGGCGAAAAATAGCCCACATTTAGAACTATTCCGTAAAAAAGGTATTGAGGTTTTATTATTATCTGATCGGATTGATGAGTGGATGATGAATTATTTGCCAGAATTTGAAGGTAAATCTTTTCAATCTGTTAGTAAGACAGATGAGTCACTCGAAAAACTGGCTGATGAAGATAAGAAAGAGCAAGAAGAGACAGATAAAAAACTGGAGCCTTTCGTTGAGCGGGTGAAAAAATTATTAGGCGAACGGGTGAAGGAGGTGAAGTTAACACATCGTTTAACCGACACACCGGCAATCGTGACGACCGATGCGAATGATATGAGTACTCAGATGGCAAAACTTTTTGCTGCGGTGGGTCAATCAGCGCCGGAAGTAAAATATAATTTTGAACTTAATCCTGAGCATCCATTAGTTAAAAAAGCGACAGAACTAACAGATGATGGCTTATTTTCTGAGTGGATAGAAGTATTATTAGATCAGGCGTTGTTCGTTGAACAAGGTAGCCTGGAAGATCCTAATCAATTTATTCGTCGTATTAATAAGTTACTTTTGAGCTAAAATTTATTTAATTAACCAGGTTGTTCATAAAACCACGTTTTAGTAATTTTAAGACGTGGTTTGTTTTTTTAACGAAAATAATTTGATTATTCAATGGTTATCTGTTTTCTTGAGTTATGTATATGCCTAATGATAAGGTAACTTTTCTTTCAAATTATAAAAATGAAATAGCAAGGGGTTTACGCAATGCGTATTATTCTGCTCGGCGCGCCAGGCGCAGGTAAGGGGACTCAGGCACAATTCATTATGGAGAAGTATGGTATTCCACAAATTTCTACCGGTGATATGCTACGTGCTGCCGTAAAGGCAGGTACAGAGTTGGGTCTAAAAGCGAAAGAATTAATGGATAGCGGTAAGCTTGTTACTGATGAATTAGTTATTGCTTTAGTTAAACAGCGCATAGCACAGGATGATTGCCGAAACGGCTTCTTACTAGATGGATTTCCTCGCACTATCCCACAAGCAGACGCAATGAAAAATGCGGGCATTAAGGTGGATTATGTGTTGGAATTTGATGTACCTGATGAAATTATTGTTGAACGCATTGTTGGGCGCCGTGTGCATACGGCTTCGGGGCGTGTTTATCATATTAAATTTAATCCACCCAAAATAGCAAACAGAGATGATGTTACCGGTGAAGAATTAAGCATTCGTAAAGATGATCAAGAAGAAACTGTTCGCAAGCGGTTAGTGGAGTATCATCAGTTAACTGAGCCTTTAATTGCTTATTATCGTCAAGAAGCTGCTGCTGCTCATACCAAGTACTTTAAATTGGATGGTAACCGTAAAGTGACTGAAGTCAGTGAAGAGTTGGCTAAAATTTTAGGTTAATTGTTAGTTGGTAAAATAGGCATCCAATTTGGGTGCCTTTTTTTATTTATTGCTAATTAGTAGAAGTGAAAATATTTGATAAGTTATGATAAGGTTATAAATAGTTAGCGTTAAATGAAAATGGAGCCAATTGGCATGAGCATTAAGAAGTATGGTGTTTTATTAGTTAACTTAGGGACGCCTGATGCACCGACGCCAGCGGCGGTGAAACGTTTTTTGGCAGAATTTCTTAGTGATGTAAGAGTTATTGATATTTCGAGAATGATTTGGAAACCGCTATTACATTTAGTGATTTTACCATTACGCTCACCAAAAGTTGCTAAATTATATCGGTCAATTTGGACAGAAGCCGGTTCTCCATTGCTAAGTTATAGTTTGCAACAGCAGGTTGCACTGGCAAAACAACTTCCCACTATTCCTGTAGAATTGGGTATGAGTTATGGTTCTCCTTCTATTGCAGATGCGATTGATAAACTATTAATTCAGCAGGTTGAAAATATTATTGTATTGCCGCTTTATCCGCAATATTCTTGTTCAACCTCAGCGGCAGTGTTTGATGCGATTTGTCGAGCGCTAAAAAAATATCGAACCATACCCGGGCTTCACTTTATTCGTAGTTATGCTAATCATCCTTATTATATTGAGGCATTAAAAAAGTCGGTTGAGTTAAGTTTTGAACGATATGGTAAACCTGATCGATTATTACTTTCTTATCATGGTATCCCTCAACGTTACGCAGAGACAGGTGATATTTATCCGCAGCAATGCGAGCTAACAACCCGTTTATTTAGTGAATTAATTGATTTTCCAGCTGATAAAATCATTATGACTTATCAGTCACGCTTTGGGCGTGAACCCTGGCTTACACCTTACACAGACGTTACCTTAGCAAGCTTAGCAAAGAGCGGAGTTAAGCATGTTCAGCTGTTATGTCCGGGTTTTTCGGTGGATTGTCTGGAAACCCTAGAGGAGATTGCGGTGCAGAATAAAGAATTATTTTATGCCGCTGGTGGTGAAAAGTATCAGTATATACCTGCACTTAATGACTCAGAAAATCATATTCTGTTAATGACCGAATTAATCAGAGATAGTCTATAGCCTGGTTTATCAATTTTAACTTTTTAAATAAAATTTATTTTTGTTAAAACTCACTAAATAAGCATGTTATGTTTAATTAATATAAAACTAAAATAATTTCTAACCATTTTATGTCAGTAATGAAAGTAAGATTAGTGATTGTTTGAATGGAATTTTAGCTAAAATTAAAAGTTATGATAGTAATTATAACACTATCATAAATTTGAAATTTTCTGTAATTGCTTGTTTATAATCGTTAATTTTATCTAATAATTGTAAAATTATATATTTAAACTGGTAATATGGATTATTATTATTGTATAAAATGGTAAATGAATTTTTACGGTATTTAGATTGTTTAAATAGTTTTTATTATTTACTTTTATTTTTTAGAAAGATTAATATTTTATTAGGTTTTGTTAAATAGTTTGTGGCATTTTACTGGCTTTAAATATCATAGTTGTAAAAATGAGAATATTGTTGATAAATGTGATTTGTATGTTTTTTTAAGGTTGGAAATGTAGAATATTATGACTAAACTTTTCTTGATTAATGAGAATTATTTGATTATTTAACTATTCAAGTCTGTATAAGATAGAGATAGATGAATATTTGTGATTAATTGTTAACAATATGACGGTTAGAAACTATAAATTATGACAAATAGACCATTATTGGATGCAACCTCTGAGATCGATCCATCTTTTTATTCGGCTAAGATGAAACAAGATGATGAAATCGATTTATTTGAACTCTTTTCTATTCTCTATAAATCTAAATTGTTGATTACTATCTTTGTTGTGGTTTTTACCGCTGCCATTTTTAGCTGGTCGCTATTTTCTCCGCAAAAATGGAAAAGTGAAGCCTCGATTGTTCAACCTACTACTCAAGAACTGTTTAAGCTGAATGAATTCCTTAGCCAGTTAAAAGTACTGGATATAGAAACAAATATTGATGCTCAACAAGTTTATGCAAAGTTTCTTGACGCTTATCGTTCGCAGCTGTTACAGGAAAATTTTCTAAAAAGTAGCGACTATTTTCAGCGGTTAGTTAAATCTTCAGAGTCCCAATCGTTAGAAAGAGAACAGCAGCTTTTACGTGATATGATAAATAATATTACGGTTGGCAAAGTTACTTTTAGTAATAGCGCAGATAAAAATGTCAGTAATACTACTAATATGCGAGAGTGGCCGATAGAAGCAAGCCTAGAATTTACTGCCGCAACGGCTCAAGATGCACAGGATATATTGTCTGACTATTTACGTTATATTGGCTCGAATATACGGCAAGAAATAAAAGCGGAGTTAAATGAAAAAATAGCGCAACAACTTGTTTATGCTAAAGGTAAATATGCTATCGAGCTGGCAACTTTGGAAAATACCAATCGGGTTGCGATTCAGCGGCTGAAAAATTCATTAGCTATAGCACAATCTGTTGGTTTGAAAAAACCGGTTTCAACTACGCATAATTTTATTCAAGATGATCCAGATTATCCTATTGCATTAGGTTCAGAAGCATTAGCTAAAAAATTGGCCATTATTGAAAAGGGTAATGATTTGTCATTATCGAATTCTGACTTGTTAAGTAGTCAACAATATATCCAACAATTACAGGCGCTAGATACAAAAGATATTTGGTTCCAACCAGTGAAATATATGCAAAAGCCAACTTTACCTATTGCTCAACAGGCACCTAAGCGAACCTATATGCTAGTATTAGCTGGAATAGCTGGTTTAATTTTGGGTTGTATTTATGTTTTGTTACGCCATATGGTAAATAGTCGCAAGCAAAAAGTCTGATGAGATCATTTTAAAGAAGCAGCAGGCAATTTTCCTGCTGCTCAATGATGTTAATTATGTTAGACTCGCTCCTTTCGTTAATGCTAATCTACCTATTATGAAATTCCCTGGTCAACGTAAGTCCAAGCACTATTTCCCTGTTAGTCTTCGAGATCCCTTATTATCCAGTCAAGAGTTAATCAATAGCGCAGGCGATCATGCTTATATTGTTGGTATAGACCAAACTCTAGTTGATATTGAAGCAAAGGTCGATGATGATTTTATTCAGCGTTATCAACTCAGCCAGGGGCACTCTTTAGTTATTGAAGATGCGATCGCTGAAAAACTTTACCGTGAGTTAACAGAGAAAAATCTTATTAGCCATGAGTTTGCTGGTGGCACAATAGGGAATACTTTACATAATTACTCTTTATTAGCTGATAACAGATCTGTGTTGTTGGGTACGATGTGCAATAACATTCAAATTGGTAGTTATGCCTATCGTTATTTATGTCATACTTCCAGCCGAATGGATTTAAATTATTTACAAGGTGTCAATGGTCCGATTGGTCGCTGTTTTACCTTAATTACGGAAAACGGGGAGCGAACATTTGCAATTAGTCCTGGGTTAATGAACCAATTGCGTCCTGAGAGCATTCCAGAGCAAATTATTGCAGAAGCATCAGCACTGGTTATTACCGCTTATCTTGTCCGTTGTCAGCCTGGAGAACCGATGCCAGCAGCAACAATGCAAGCAATAGAATATGCCAAAAAACATGATGTGCCAGTGGTGCTAACCATGGGCACTAAATTTGTTATTGCCGATGATCCTGCCTTTTGGCAAGATTTTCTCGCTAAATATGTTTCTGTTGTGGCAATGAATGAAGAAGAAGCGTTAGAGTTGACAGGGTTCAACGATCCCTTATTAGCTGCCGACAAAGTGCTTGATTGGGTTGATCTCGTTCTTTGTACCGCCGGTGTTGACGGACTTTACATGGCAGGTTATACCGAATCAGCTTATAAAAGAAAAACTCAACATCCACTATTATCTGGTGCTATTAAGCAATTTAATCGTTATGAATTTAGCCGTGCGATGAGAAAGAAAGATTGTCAGCTGCCTTTTAGGATCTATTCACATATTAAGCCTTATATGGGTGGGCCAGAGAAAATTATGAATACCAATGGAGCCGGTGATGGCGCATTATCCGCTTTATTACATGATATTACCGCCAATCGTTTTCATCGTTTAAATATTTCTAATTCAATGAAGCATTTTCTGCCTTTTCTGACATATTCTTCCTTAGCACAGGTGTGTAAATATGCTAATAGAGTTAGTTATCAGGTGCTTATTCAACATTCACCACGATTAACGCGAAGTTTGCCGGAAAAAGAGGATAGTTTAGAAGAATCTTATTGGGAACGGTAATTTGATAAAAATCAGGAGAAGGCCAGTATTTCTCCTGATTTATTTTATCGGCTAATTAGAAGCATCAGGTTTTAAGTATTTATCTAAATCTTTAGTGCCTGATAATAAATTATCGTCATGATTGTTAATAGTACAGTCAGTTGTTTTCTTTTTAGCTAGGAAATGAGCCATGGTTTTGGCAATTTCATGTTCACCAACAACGATATGATTTGCACCACGTTCACGAATATATCTAACTTCATCATCATAGTGAGCACGCACAATAATTGTAATATCTGGGTTTAATAATCTAGCTTTCTCGACAATTTGGCCTGCTTCATAACCATTTGGAATGGTGAGTAAGAGTGTTTGAGCACAATCTATGCGAGCCAGTTTCATTAGTGCTTTGTTTACGGCATTGCCAATTAATGAGCGGAAGCCATTTTTGGCTAATTCTTCAAATCGGGCGCGTGTATTTTCGATAACGACCAACGGAATATCTTTTTGACGTAATTTTTCCGCCAGAATAGTGCCAACACGACCATAACCAACAATAATGGCATGACCGCAAATATCAACAGGAATTTGTGCGACTTCTTCTTGCGTTTCTTCTAATAATTCTTCCTCTGTTGTTTCGGTTTTCTTCAGATAACGGTCAAGTAAGCTAAACAGCAATGGATTAATCATAATAGAGACGATTGCACCAGCTAAAACCAGATTTGGCGCTTGGCTATCAAACACATTGAGTGCGATTCCCATTCCGGCTAGAATGAAAGAGAATTCACCAATTTGTGCCAAACTTATTGCGATAGTTAATGCGGTACGACTGCTATGACCAAATAGTCTCACTAATAGTAATGCGGCGAGTGATTTACCAATAGTAATAATCGCTAAAACCGCCAATATAGCGAGTGGTTGTTCTATCAATATGATAGGATCTAGCAGCATACCAACCGATACAAAGAACAGAACCGCAAAGGCATCGCGCAAAGGTAGCGTATCTTGTGCTGCTCGATGACTTAATTCAGATTCATTTAGGATCATGCCGGCAAAAAATGCGCCAAGGGCAAAAGAAGCATTAAATAGTGTTACCGCAGCATAGGCAATACCGAGCGCTAGTACTAAAACCGCTAATGTGAATAATTCACGAGAACCTGTCGCTGCAGTACGGGCTAGCATCCATGGAATGAGTTGGCGACCCATGAAAAGGGTGATGATAATAAAGATAGCGACTTTACCAACAGTAAAAGTTAATTTAATTGCCAGCTCATTAAAACTGGCGTTATTGCTATCAAGAATACCGGCAATTGCGGGGAGCAATACTAGTGTCAAGACCATGACTAAATCTTCTACAATCAGCCAGCCAATAGCAATTCGGCCTCGTTTACTATCGATAAGTTGACGTTCTTCTAATGCCCTCAATAGTACTACCGTACTAGCTGTTGAGAGGCAAAGACCAAAAACAATTCCAGCAAATATTCCCCAGTCAAATAGTATGGCTAAACCTAGACCTAATAAGGTCGCGGTAATTATTTGAGCGATAGCACCAGGAATAGCAATCGATTTTACGGCTAAAAGATCTTTTAAGGAAAAATGTAAACCAACACCAAACATCAATAATATAACACCAATTTCAGCGAGTTCACTGGCTAAATTTGTATTTGCAACAAAGCCTGGTGTAAATGGACCAATAAGAACACCGGCCAACAAATAGCCGACTAACGGTGATATTCTTAGCCGTTGTGCAATCATACCAAACAGATAGGCAAGAGCTAAACCACCAACAATTGTTGTGATGAGGGATGATGCTGAATGATCCATTAAATCTCCTCTTTTTTGAATGACGAAATACGTCATGTAAAATTCAAGCTTATTTTATCTGCTGTTAACTAAAAAAGCGCTAAAAAAATCACGTTAAAATAATAAAAAAGCGGTTAACGATAAAAAGGAAAAGAATAGGTTGTTTTTTTTAATAAAAATACCCAGTAATTAATCATATTAACCATTATAACTATGATTTATTATTTTATAATATATTATAATATAAACTATTATTCTTTTTTTTATTCATATTTAGTAATGATAGGGTAAAACAAAATGATAATGATAAAAAATTTAGATTGAATTAATTAATTCAATACTTTTTATTTGTAATATAATCATGAATGGTGGATCGATTTCAATTGTCTCCAAAGGTTAATGACAAAGCGTATTTATCAAGCATTTCTACAATATGCAACATTAGCTAATACTTTTATATTTTGCATATAAATAGCAAAATGGTGTATCAAATAACAAGTATAGTAGTTATTTATGCTAACAAGATGAAAATAATTGCAAAAATAAAAATAAATTGATTATTTATTGCTTGAATGGTGATTTTTACCATCATTTTTGGCAAAAAAAATTGATTATAAAATGAGTTTGACATGATTTTATTATTTTTTCAGTAGGTTGATGGGACTAAAATAATAACTATCCACCATTTTTTTAGTAATAGCGATTTAGCTGTTATTTTGGTATCTGATTGAGAGTATAACTAGCAATATTTTTAATCTTGCGTCTTAGCCAGAACGATTTATGTTGTATTAATCAGATAAAATATTAAGCGAATAATAAAATAGATATTTTTTAGGGATATAAAAAAAATTGCTCGATGAAATACAATGGGTATAAATTTGAACGGTATGGAGATAGATATGCGATTGTCACTTACGACTTCCCTAGGTAGGATAATTGTATTTTTATGCTTGTTATTAAGTTCTACCGCAATTGCATGGCAAAAAGATAAAGCCTACTCTATCACAATTTTACACACTAATGATCATCATGGTCATTTTTGGCATAACAAGAACGGAGAATATGGTTTAGCCGCGCAAAAAACATTAGTTGCTGAAATTCGTCACGAAGTTGCAAAAGAAGGAGGAATTGTTTTACTGCTTTCTGGTGGTGATATTAACACTGGTGTGCCTGAATCCGACTTGCAAGATGCAAAACCAGATATTAAAGGCATGAATATGATTGGTTATGATGCAATGGTACTTGGTAATCATGAATTTGATAAGCCGTTAACGATTTTACGCAAGCAACAACAATGGGCAACTTTTCCTTTTTTGTCAGCCAATATTTATCAAACCAGTACCGGTCAGAGATTATTCAAACCCTATCAAATTTTTAATCAACAGGGCATTAAGATTGCTGTTATTGGTTTAACTACCGACGATACTGTTAAGTTAGGTAACCCAGGGGTAATTTCCGATATAGAATTTCGTTCTCCTATCAATGAAGCGAAAATGGTGGTTCAATCTCTACGTGCTAATGAAAAGCCCGATATCATTATTGCCGCTACGCATATGGGGCATTATAACAATGGCGAACATGGTTCTAATGCGCCGGGTGATGTTAAAATGGCGCGAAGTTTACCAACAGGCTATCTGGATATGATAGTGGGCGGTCATTCTCAAGATCCTGTTTGTATGTCCGTAAGCCGGAACAATTACAAACAAGATGATTATGTGCCCGGTACATTATGTATACCAGATCGCCAAAATGGAACTTGGATTGTGCAGGCTCATGAGTGGGGTAAATATGTTGGGCGGGCTGATTTTGAATTTAAAAATGGCAAATTTATTTTAAAACACTATCAACTTATACCTATCAATTTAAAGAAGAAACGGCTCAACCAAGATGGTTCGACAGAGTTAACTTTTTATACGCAAGAAATTCCGCCTGATGTTGAGATGATGAAATTACTCTCTTCTTTTCAAGCAAGAGGTCGTCAACAATTAGATATCAAATTAGGTTTTGTAGATGGTAGATTACAAGGTGATCGCAACAAGGTTCGTTATGGCCAAACTAATTTAGCGCGTCTCATCTTAGCGTCGCAAGTGGAACGTGTAAATGCCGACTTTGCCGTTATGAGTAGTGGCATGATCCGTAATTCTATTGACCGAGGTGAGATCAGTTATCGACAAGTGCTTAAGGTTTTACCTTTTGCTAATCACATAGCCTATGTTGATTTTAACGGTCAGGAAGTGAAAAACTATTTAGCCGCCGTCGCTAGTATGACGCCAGGCTCGGGGGCTTATGGCCAATTCTACAATATCAGTTTCATTCGTCATAACGATGGCACAATGACAGATATTAAAATAGCCGGTCAGCCATTAGATGTTAAAAAGCATTATCGAATGGCAACATTAGATTTTATTGCCTTCGGTGGTGATGGTTACCCGAAAATTAATCATCATCTAAATTATGTTAATACAGGATTAGTGGATGCTGAGGTATTAAAGAATTTTATTGAAAAACATGCGCCGTTAAAAGTCATTGATTATGCGCCGGGTAAAGAAATTATTAATTATTAATTAAACCGGCAATTATTTATCACTTTTTTATATCGGCAAAGATTGCATTTAATAAATGAGCTAAATCGTTGGGAGCAAGTTCAATATCTAGTCCCCTTTTTCCGCCTGAAATATAAATAGTTGCAAATTGCTTGGCTTGTTCATCAATAATTGTTGGCAGACATTTTTTTTGCCCTAGTGGACTTATTCCGCCTAATAAATAGCCCGTTGTTTTTTGTGCGATTTGCGGCTCGGCCATTTCTGCTTTTTTGGCGTTAAATTTGCTGGCAACCTGTTTCAAATTAAGTTGTCCTGATACCGGTGTGATAGCAACCACCAGATGTTTATTATCTCCATTTAACGCCACCAGTAGTGTTTTAAATACTTGTCTGGCATCAAGCCCCAATTTTTCTACCGCTTCTTGGCCGAAATGATATATATGCGCATCATGCTTATAGCTATGTAACGTATATTTGATTCTCTTCTTTTCCAATAAGTTAATAGCTGGAGTCATATAAAAACCTTATTTTATATAAAGTTATAGTTAACAGTTAAATGGACATTTTATTATTTTGCTTGGCAATGTAGCTTAAATAAAAAATGGGATAGAATTAGTCGATTTGTTGTTTAAATAAGCTAGCAAGATTATTATCGCCATATAAATGTAAGGCGCCAACGGCCACAACATAATGACCCGCTGGCAATTTCTTTAACTTTTGACACCATAATAAGTTACGTTCTCGCATTAATAATTGATAAACGTCGTCACGAAAAGTTTTTGGTAATTTTAAATCAAGCTCAGGTTTGAAATTCATCCACCAACTTAACATTATTTGTAACGAACGGGCATTAGATCGCCAATATGTCAGCGTATCTTCCAATAAAGACTGCCCATTGTTAGGTAAATTCATGAGTAGCTCGATTTGAGAGGCTGCGCCTTCTAGTTCAATGATTGGTTTCTGCTGTTGCCGGGCAGCTAGCAGCAGTTGATAATCTATCCCGTATTGAGGGAGTAATCCTAAATATTGAGCTTGATTGGCTTGTAAGATCAAAGCAATTTGCCAGGCGGCAAGTCTATCTAATTGCTCATCGTGAATTTTGATTTCTTGGCAATAATCTTTAAATTTTAGATAAAGTGTGGGCGAAAGTCGCTGTTTGACCGGGGGGTAAGGGATTGCAGGATTGTTAGTCAAGAGAGGCACTGTATCGGTAATATCAGCCTCAGTGATTAAAGCGTCGCATTGATTTAGTTTGTTTATAAGAATTGGAGGTAGCGGAAACATATTTTTGCTGGCCATATGAATACTACCAATAAGATGCAGGTGAATATTTCCAGCCAAGCTAATATCATAAGCAGGATAAGGATAATGTTTAGTCTTATTGGCAATCAAATATTTTTTTAGCCTAGATAATATAGGCGCTATCATTCTTCACTTCCCCTTAACGCAAAAATTCCTCATTGCCAGTTTAGTAGGTTAGCTGTTTTTAATCATCCAGTACAAGACTTTCTATACTTTTGTAAAAAAAGGTAACTGAGTTTTAGTCACCATTTTGTTAACTGGCGAGTGATAATTTATTGCTTAGGTTTAAATCGTAATAAACGATTTGCATTACTAACAACAGTAATTGATGACAATGCCATAGCGACACTAGCAATAACCGGATTTAGTAAGGTTCCAGTAAATGGATAAAATAGACCAGCTGCGATTGGGATGCTTAACGCGTTGTAAATAAAGGCGCCAAACAGATTTTGTTTCATATTACGCAGCGTTCCTTGGGCAATTTGCAAAGCATCAGCAACACTAAGTAAGTTATGATTGATTAAAGTGATAGCGGCTGTTTCAATTGCAATATCGCTACCACTCCCCATCGCAATACCAACATCAGCACGGGCTAAAGCAGGGGCGTCATTAATGCCATCCCCAATCATGGCAACTTTATGACCACTTTTTTGTAATTGTGCTATAACGGCTGCTTTTTGATCAGGCAATACACCAGCAATCACTTGGTCGATGTCCAATTCTTTGGCAATGGCATTAGCGGTGATTGGGTTATCGCCGGTTAACATTATCAATTGATATTTTTGCTTATGTAGCTGTTGTAACGCGCTAGTGGCAGTTTCTCGTAGCGGATCGCGAATAGAAAATAGAGCCGCTAATTGATTATCAACCGCCAGTAAGACCGGTGTGATCCTTTTATTGGACTGTTCAGCGATTAATTGATCAACTTGTTGGCTGCTAATCGAATATTGTGACATCAAAGCTTGAGTGCCTAACAAAATCGTTTTATTGTCGATTTCCCCTTTCACTCCAGCGCCGGCTAACGTACGAAACTGATTTACTGCGGGTAGTGATAACCCAACACTCTTCGCTAAAATCGCATTGGCTAATGGATGATTAGCGCCTTTTTCAAGTGCGCCAGCAAGGGTCAGTACTTGGGATTGCTCAAATTGATTAAAAGTATGAATTTCTATAACTTCAGGTTTACCTATCGTCAATGTGCCGGTTTTATCGAAAACCAGGGTATCTAGGTTGCTAGCTTGTTGTAAAGCTTCAGCATCGCGTATTAAAGCACCGTATTCCGCGGCACGTGCGACACCAGCAATAATTGACATTGGTGTTGCCAGACCCAGGGCACACGGGCAGGCGATTATGAGTACACTAGTGGTGACAATTAATGCATAACTGATTTGTGGTGATGGACCAAAGAAATACCAGATAGTCCCGGCAACTAAGGCTATCATAATCACACTAGGGACGAAAATAGCGGCAATTTTATCGGCCAATTGTCCTATTGCTGGCTTGCTGCTTTGAGCTTGGCGTACTAATTTAATGATACGCGCTAAGGTAGTATGTTGACCGACTGCCGAGACGCGTAATAATGCTGTACCATCTTGTACCACCGTTCCTGCATGTACTTTTTCACCTACGGTCTTATATTGTGCAACAGCTTCGCCAGTTAACATTGATTCATCTAGCCAAATTTCACCATAAGTCAGCTCACCGTCAACAGGAATACGATCACCGCTAGTCAGACGTAATAGCATACCTTGTTCAACTTGAGACAGTGGCACTCTATTTTCACCCTTTTCACTAATAACCAGAGCAGTGGGTGGTGTGAGATCAAGTAATCGTCTTAAGGCGTTTGATGAGCGTTGACGCGCCCCTTGTTCTAATGCATGTCCAAGATTAATTAAGCCAATAATCATTAGACTAGCTTCATAGTAAAGATGACGAGCTGGGATAGGAAATTTATCTGGCCACAAATTAACGCTAATTGAATATAGCCAGGCGGTGCTTGTTCCCAGGGCAACGAGAGTATCCATTGTGGCACTGCCATTTTTTAGACTTCTCCAAGCGTTGTAATAAAAATGGCCACCAGTCAACATCATGAGAATTAGCGTGACTAGCCCAATAAGCAGCCAGCTCAATTGATTTTTTTCATTTAACATCATATTGTTGCCAATCATGCCCCAAATCATCAAGGCAATACCAACTAGTAGCGCTAAAGCTGCTTGCCAACGAAATTTGCGTATAGAGTCCTTGGTGAACTGTTGTTGTTTTTCTCGATGTTCCATTTCATTGTCAATGATTTCGGCATCGTAACCGGCTTTTTGTACCGCTTGAATTAATGCCTGATGTTGAGCTTGTCCAGTGATCAAGGCACTGCGTTCGGCTAAATTAACCTGAGCATTTTGTACGCCTGGCGTACTAAGTAGCGCTTTATGTACTTTGTTAACGCAACTGGCGCAACTCATACCATTGATGAGTAATTGTATCGCGTCACTATCAATATTTGGTTTCTCAAGCTGATTCAATGTAGTTTGTTTACTAGCAGTATGGGCTATCTCCGGCGAAGATGTAGCTGATTGTTGGTGAATTGAAGGAGGGATTTTGGTTTCCAATGTTGCTTGGTAGCCAAGAGCCTTAACTGCAGCAATTAGCGTTGCCGGATCGGCGCTACCAAAAATTTGGGCTGCTTGAGTGGTCACTATTGCGGCGCCAACACCGCTGATATTTTCCAGTGTTTTTTGTGTTTTATTGACACAGTTGCGGCAATTGAGCCCTGCAAGCTGTAGTATAATATCGGGCTTTGTGGCTACTTTGCCTTGGTAACCGGCTTGCTCTATGGTTTTAATAATGTCATCTACTGATGCAGAACCGGTAATTTTGGCATAATCAAGTGTAACGGCAACTTGTTGTATGTCTTGCCGTGCTTCTAGCGCTTTCGTTAGCTTGTTAATACAATTGGAGCAAGTCAGTCCTTGTAGCGCTAGAATGGTAAAATTAGGCATAATTGACTCTCCTAATGCATACAATAAATTAATTGGTATAATGCTAATTACGTCCTAACATTATGGCTGAAATAACCTAAATGATGATAAAGGTTAAACCCTCTAGTAAGGGTAAGGTCAAGGTGAAATGATGAATATTACTCAAGTGGCAGAGAAAACGGGATTAAGTGCCAAAACAATTCGCTTTTATGAGGAAAAGTCATTAATTACTCCGCCAACGAGAAGTGAAAATGGCTATCGCCATTATCAACCTGCTCATTTAGATGAATTAACCTTATTAAAGCAGGCTAGAGCGGTTGGATTTACGTTGAAAGAGTGTCGGCAATTACTTGAACTTTTCCGTAACCCACGTCGCCACAGTGCGGATATAAAAACGGCGACGTTAAATAAAATTAGTGAAATTGAAAAAAACATTACCGATCTTAATCTGATCCGAAATAGCTTACTTGCATTGGTTGCATCGTGTCCGGGGGATAACAATGCAAAATGCCCGATTATTGATCATCTGGTTGGTCATCATGTTGATTAGAGCAAACTGGTTTGACTTTTAGTGTAATACCATCGACATCGATCACTTCGACTTCAGTATTAGCTGATAATTGCTCAGAACAAAAAACACGCCAGCTACCATCAGCCAGTCGTATTCTGCTATAGCCATTATTAGTATCTGAAATTAAACGTGCTTTTATGCCAATTAATTGATGTTGCTTTTGATTAGGTTCATCGGACAATGTTTTATTACGTATACTAAGCCGTTTACGCCAACCCAATACAGAAAGAATAATCATAATGGCAAATAATAGACCTTGCCAATCCCAACTCATTTCGGGTATAAGCCAGGTCATAAACGCCATAATAACGGCGGCAACGCCAGACCAGAGTAGATAACCACCGGCACCGAGTAGTTCAGCAATTAGCAGTAATCCACCTAAACAGAGCCAAAACCAGGCTGGTTGCGCAATTATTTGCTCAAGCATCGTTTAACACCTCTATTTATGTTTGATTGCTTTTTTGGCTATCGCGTTTTTTGTTTTCTTGAAATAGTTCACTGATGCCGCCAATGGCGCCCATTAAATTACTTGCTTCAAGCGGCATCATAATCACTTTGCTATTATCCGCCTTACCAATATTGGTTAGCGCTTCGGTATATTTTTGAGCGATAAAATAATTTATTGCCTGCATATCACCATTGGCAATGGCATTAGAGACCATTTGGGTTGCCTTGGCTTCAGCTTCTGCGGCGCGCTCTCTTGCTTCAGCATGTAGAAAAGCCGATTGACGTTCACCTTCAGCTTTTAAAATTTGTGACTGTTTTTCACCTTCAGCCTTTAGGATAGCAGCTTGGCGTACCCCTTCAGCCTCAAGAATATCGGCGCGCTTGGTTCTTTCTGCTTTCATTTGGGCATTCATTGCATTAATTAATTCTTTCGGCGGCCTTACATCACGGATTTCTATCCGAGTAATCTTTAATCCCCAGGTATTCGTGGCTTCATCAACAATATGCAATAAACGACTATTGATAATATCCCGTTGAGACAAAATTTCATCGAGTTCCATGGCCCCTAATACCGTACGAATATTGGTCATGGTGAGATTAATCACTGATAATTCAAGATTATTTACTTCGTATGCAGCGCGAACAGGGTCGACAACTTGAATAAAACAGACCGCATCAATTGTGACATTAGCATTATCTTTAGAAATAACTTCTTGCGAAGGAATGTCGAAAACGCGTTCCATCATATTGATTTTTCGCCCTATTTTATCCATAAAGGGGACAATGAAATGTAATCCCGGTAATAGTGTACGGGTATAACGGCCAAAACGTTCAACCGTCCATTGAAAGCCTTGTGGCACGGTTTTGACACAAGTTAAGACAATGACAATAGCGACAAAAATAATGATAGGTATGGCACTGAAAGAAAATAAGTCCATCGCGTTTTTCCTGGTTGATGCTGGTTGATGTTAATAAAGTAGTGAGTAAATTTGATGACGGTAGCGATTTGTTAAAGGATCACTAGGGCCTAAAGCAGATAAAATATCCATCATCGTTTTTTTCACCGAACCGTTTCCTGCCGACAAATCTTTCTTAAGAAAGGTTAGTAAAATTTCTAATGCTTCTTCATTTCTATTTACTTCATGTAGTTTAAGTGTTAGCTGTACGGCTAATTCCGTGTTTTCTGGCTGTTGAGCAAACGTCTCTTGTAATTGCTGAATTTCCGGTGTATCCGCGGCTTTTTTTTGTAGTTCAATTTGGGCTAATAAACCTTGATAACGGCTATCTTGATCTTGAATAGCAACGGTGTTCAAAATTTTCTGGCTTTCATCTAATTGGTTGAGGCTAATCAATGCTTCTGCATAGGTTAAACTAATTTCACTATTATTAGGAGCTAGTTGATGGGCTTCTTTTAACAATGGCAAAGCTTCAGCGGTTTTTCCAGCGGCCATTAACTCAATCGCCTGAGCAGTTTTTAATTCTTCTGCCGTCGGCAGGACATGGGTTAACATATCGCGGATAAATTCTTCAGATTGCGGTCCTTGAAAACCATCAATCGGTTGGCCTTGTTGTAATAAATAAACGGTTGGAATTGCTCTTAATCCGAATTGAGCGGCAACCATTTGCTCTGTATCACAATTGACCTTGGCGAGGGTGAATTGGCCTGCGTACTCAGCCGCTAATTTATCCAGGGTGGCTCCAAGTGCTTGGCAATGTGGACTTTGTGATGACCAAAAATAGAAAACAACCGGTTGTGTCATTGATTTTTCAATGACTTGTTGCAGATTAGATTCATTTACGTCGATGGCATAAGCAGTTGCTAGCATGGTGGTTCTCTTAAATTATGTTTTCTGTAATCCCTATAAAATAAGATCAAAATTGGTTATTTCAAGGGGGAAAAGGGATTTGCTATGTTAAAAATCTATCCATCAATCGATCAGGTAAAAGACGTTTCATAAAGGTAATAGCGTAAGTTAGTAGTGTCACCCGATAGCGAATTTTTGGTTTAGAACTTTCCAGTGCATGGAGTAGTCGTTTGACAACGTGTTCTGGCGTTAATGCTAGCTTTACAGCAATAGTCGGATTTTTAACTGGATTATCTTTGTTGGTTTGATCGACGTTATCAGTAAAACGTGTCTTAATTGGCCCAGGTTCGATAATACAAACATGTACCCTTGATCCTTTTAATTCAAGCCGTAGGGCATCTGACCAAGCCTCTAAAGCATGTTTACTTGCCGCATAGGCACCACGGCCAGCAGAAGAGACAATTCCTAATACAGAACTGGTTTGAATAATACGCCCTTCGCCATGAGGAAGCATAGCCGGTAACAATAAAGTGGTAAGCTGGTGGATACTAAAAAAATTAGTGGAAAACTGCTGTTCTAGTTGTTGTCGGCTAATGGTACTAAGTGAGCCATAGACACCATAACCAGCATTGTTAAATAAGGCATATAATCGGCCATTAGTTAATTCAATAACTTGTTGAGCGGCTTGTTTGACACTTTCTGCATTATTCATATCAATTTTAATCGGTTCAAAGCCTAGTGTTTTCATGGCAATTAAATCGGCTTCTTTCCGACAACCGGCTAATATTCGATAACCTTTGCTTAGCAAAATTTTGGCAGCGCATAATCCAATACCACTTGAAGTTCCAGTAATAAAAATCACTTTTTTCATGGTTTACGATCTCAATAAAATTATCAGGCTAGCTATTAGTATTGATTCTTAATGCCAACAGATAAAGCGCTAAATAAGTAAAATAAGAATGTTTTTAATTACAATTTGTAATTTTGAGCTACTCGTTGTACTGGCGGTTTCATTAATAGTGTTAATAATAAAATGACGAAAACAGGAAGCGCAATAATTAAAAATGCAGGCGTAAAACTGGCTGTATAATCCTTTATTATTCCGCCGAAGAAGGGGGCAAAACAGGCGCAAGTAGAGAGTAAATTCATGACAGAAAAAAGTTCTAGGTATGGACCTCGGCCAAAATAGTTAGCCAGTAAAACGCTTGATGCTAGAAAGGTCATGCCATAACCGATACCAACACCAAGCGTAAATAGAATTAGCCATAGCCAAGTTGTCGCAATACTGAGAGCAATAAGTCCACAAATAATAATTATTAGGCTGCTTATTAATAATTTTTTTGGTTCTAATTGCTCGCCGACCGCCCCGCCAGCCAGGCGAGAGAAGGCATTGATAAAAGCCATTACACTTAAAGAACCTGCGGCTATTGTTTCGCTAAAGCCTTGTTCTATGATGTGGGCAACGGCAAAGCTATTAACGGTAATGCCACACCAAAGGAAGGCGGTATAGCTAGCGGCAATGATATAAAATTGCCAGGTGCGTAGTGCGCCACTGGCGGTCCATATTTCTTTCGTTTTGTAGATTGTTTCAGAAGAGTGTTGTGTCAACTTGTCAGCGATCGCTTTGGCATGTGAAATTTCACGCTGGCCTTCGCGTAAAGTTAATAGTGTGATAAAGACAACAATGGCCAAACAAAGCGCTGAAATGACCCAATGTATGCGCCATGAACCCCAGACACGTGTTGCCAAAAAATAGATCCAAGGGCCGACCACGCCGCCTAAGCCACCAATAGTAAAGTAAAAGCCAAAAGCGAGCGATTGTTTTTCAAACAATCGAGAAATAACATAAGTACCAGGTACTGTTGCTAAAAATGTAAAGCCAATACCTAATAGGGCGGTACCGGAAAAATACTCAAATAAACTGGTTGTAGAATATAGGTAATAAAAGCCAAGAGTAAAAATAGCGAGGCCAAATAATAGTGTTATTCTAAGACCCAACTTGCGGATCATTAAGGTTGGTAAATAGCTTGATAAACCACAGGTTAATCCTAAGATTGTAAATCCAAGTCCTGCTTCTGCCCAGTTCCAATTGAATTCGTTAATCATGCTAGGTAGTACGACACCCAGCGAAGTAAAAGTGGTTGCTGTTGATAAGAAGTAAATTAATCCCAGTAAAAGTAACATATACCATGGATAAACAGGACCAAACATTTGTTGTTGTGCAGGCATTATAACTCCAGAGCAGACAACTATTGCATGAAAACAGTCAGCTTAACAATATACTGGTTTATTCAACATAGTAGTTGTTTTTATTTTTACCCATTATGTCGTTGGGCATGTATTAATTTTGTGTGTAGCCATGCAATACTATCCTGATATTCATTAGGAAGTAAGGGTTGTATTGTCTTTAGTGAGTTATTCATCGCTTGCCAGTTATTACTACACAAATTTAGATGGCCTACTTTACGCGCTGGGCGAACATCTTTTTCATACCAATGTAGATGAACCAAAGGTAGTGACAACCATGCAGGATTTAATGCTGTACCTATCAAATTAATCATGATGGCCGTAGTATCTATATTAGGGGTAGGAATTGGCAGGTTTGAAATGGCCCGCAGATGGAGTTCAAATTGACTAATAGAAGCGCCATTTTGCGTCCAATGACCACTATTATGAACCCTTGGCGCTAATTCGTTAATGAGTAATTTATCATTTAAAATAAAACATTCCATTGCCATCACACCGACATAATTTAATGTTGTCATAATGGTCGACAGCATCAGTTCTGCCTGTGTTTGCAATTTTTTATCAGGCTGAGGAAAAGCGATACTGGCGCGTAGCATGCCCTCTTGATGCAGATTATATGTTAGTGGGTAAAAGACACATTGGCCATTTATATTACGTGCACCAACAAGTGAAACTTCACCTGAAAAGGGAATCGCTTTTTCAACAATCGCCTGGCCATAAATTTCAGCGGGTAGTATTGATAGATTGTCAGGTGTGATACGCCATTGCCCACGGCCGTCATAACCACCAGTACGACATTTAACAATAACAAAATCGCCTAACGCGGTAAATAATTGTGGCCATTGTGTTTGATTACTAAGGAGTTGCCAGGGCGCCGTCGTTAACGATAAAGAATCTAGTAGCTGTTTTTGTGGCAACCGGTCGGCCAATTGCGGGAAGATATCGCGATTAATAAAACTAGGCTGGCGAGCTAATTCACATGTAAGCGGCGTTTCTGGCCAGCGTTCAATTTCGGCTGTTATGATGCTGTGTTGATAAGGAATCGTCTCTAATTTATCATCGATACCGATAGGATAGACGCTAATCCCTAACGGCTCTCCGGCTTGACGTAACATGCGGCCTAACTGGCCATTACCAAGGACGCAAATCGGTTTCATTCCACCTCCCGCGGATCGGGATGGCTTAAGACATCATTAGTTTGTTTTAAACGCCAGTTTAATAAACGCTTATAAAGCTCACTATCTGTGCCAGCTAGGAATTGGGCTGCCAATAATGCTGCATTCGCTGCCCCTGCTTTACCAATTGCAAAAGTAGCCACCGGAATACCCTTTGGCATTTGCACGATTGAATAAAGACTATCAATACCATTAAGCGTCGCGGTTACGACAGGGACGCCAAAAACAGGAATTAACGTTTTAGCCGCTAGCATACCGGGTAAATGTGCGGCTCCACCAGCACCAGCAATGATAACCTGAAATCCTTTTTCTTTTGCTTGTTCAGCAAATTTGAAGAGTTTATCTGGCGTGCGATGAGCAGAAACAATTTCTACGTGATGAGATAGTGTGAGTTCGCAGAGTATATCGGCAGCATATTTCATCGTGCTCCAGTCGCTTTTGGAACCCATAACGATGGCAATTTTGGGGCTAGAATGTGACGATTTTTGTGCATCAAATTGAGCGATCATTAATTTGTTGCTCCTGCTTTAAGTCATTTATTGATGGCAAATTAAGTGAGATCATATCATGGCCAATAAAGAAGGAAAACGTTTGCCTAGTTTTTTCATCGCAGGATTATACTGAGATGGGAAATGTTAATAAAAAGGAAAATGAAGCAACTCAATAGCTTTAGGCGTTATTTTGATCACTGAGCCATTTTGATCCCAGGCACCTAACACTGCTCGGTGTAATATTTTACCATTAACATTAATTTCATGGATCGCCGGACGATGCGTATGGCCGTGGATCATCCAATCGACTTGATATTTCCGAAATTTTTCAATTACCGCTTGTTCATTGACATCTGTAATGTATTCTGGCTTAAGTCGGGTGGCAGATTGGCTATTCTTACGCATTCTTTCAGCGATACGGTGGCGGGTTGATAAGGGAAGCGCTAAAAATAGCCGTTGTAACCAGCGATTATATACTCGTTTTCGATAACGCTGATAGGAAATATCATCAGTACAAAGCGTATCACCATGTAAAATGAGGATATGATGGCCATGTAGTGTTAACACTTTCTCCGCCGGTAATAAGGTCATGCCACTTTCTTTGGCAAATTTTTTACCCAGTAAAAAATCACGATTACCATGAATAAAGTAGCAAGGGACGCCTTTACTTTGTAGTTCTTTGAGTTCCTGCGCTATTGCTTCATGTAGTAGGCTGGGATCATCATCACCGATCCAATAATCAAAAAAATCACCTAAAATATACAAAGCCTTAGCTTGACTCGCTTGTTCGCGTAAGAAATGCAGGAAACCGGCAGTGAT
Source organism: Arsenophonus sp. aPb (assembly GCF_029873475.1). Classification (NCBI taxonomy): domain Bacteria; kingdom Pseudomonadati; phylum Pseudomonadota; class Gammaproteobacteria; order Enterobacterales; family Morganellaceae; genus Arsenophonus; species Arsenophonus sp. aPb. The sequence goes on along the minus strand of NZ_CP123499.1, from coordinate 2,470,729 downwards.
AGCCGGCTCTTTTTCACTTAAATGCAAGTCAGCAATAAATAAGATTGCCATAGTTTGTAATTATTCGTTAACTGTTACGCGTTGAATGATAACATCTTTAATTGGTACATCTTGATGTAAGCCACTACGACCTGTATCGACCCCTTTAATTTTATCAACAATATCCATTCCTTCAACCACTTCCCCAAAGACACAATAACCCCAACCACTTTCCTGCTCTGAACGGAAATTTAGAAAGTCGTTGTCGACAACATTAATAAAGAACTGTGCTGTTGCTGAATGGGGATCATTGGTTCTAGCCATCGCAAGAGTGCCACGGTTATTTTTTAAGCCGTTATTCGCTTCATTTTTTATTGGATCCTTAGTCGTTTTTTGCTGCATTCCAGGTTCAAAACCGCCACCTTGGATCATAAAACCATTAATAACGCGATGAAAAATCGTATTATCGTAAAATCCATCACGACAATAGCTTAAAAAATTTTTTACCGTTATTGGCGATTTTTCATCAAAGGTTTTAATGACAATATCGCCAAAATTAGTGTGAAAAGTTACCATAATCACTATCCTGATAAATCGTTATATGTAATGTAAAAATCAAAAGCAAATAATCACAATTTAAAGTAGATCAACTATTTTATACCATATTGGGCTGATTACGTCAGTATTTGTGGAATATTGAATAATTTCCTTGCGCGGCGTAGTTGCATAACTCAGAATATAGGGCTCCAATAGCAATGTTTATTGGTAGCAAGGGCATATTGCATCGCCTTGTGATCAAAGTAAACCATTTACCGCAAGTACCGCTGATGATGGAAAAAGTCTCAATGTTGAAAATTTATAATACACTAAGTCGTCAAAAAGAAGAGTTTAGACCGATTACGCCAGGCAAAATTGGTATGTATGTGTGTGGTGTTACTATTTATGATTTATGCCATATCGGCCATGGCAGAACCTTTGTTGCTTTTGATGTGATTAGTCGTTATTTGCGTTATCTTGGTTATGATTTGACCTATGTACGTAATATCACTGACGTGGATGACAAAATCATCAAGCGGGCCGCAGAAAATAATGAGACATGTGACGCTTTAACATCACGTATGCTGATTGAAATGTATAAAGACTTTGATGCCTTAAATATTTTACGGCCCGACTTTGAACCAAGTGCAACGCATCATATTAAAGAAATTATCGCTTTGACTGAGCGACTACTTAAACGCGGCCATGCTTATATTGCCGATAACGGCGATGTCATGTTCGCTATTAATAGCGATCCGGATTACGGTCTGTTATCCCGCCAAGATCTTGAGCAATTACAAGCAGGGGCGCGTGTTGAAGTCGCTGATGCCAAGCGCAATCCATTGGATTTTGTGTTATGGAAAATGTCCAAACCCAATGAGCCAAGTTGGTCTTCTCCTTGGGGAGATGGGCGACCAGGTTGGCATATTGAATGCTCTGCCATGAATGGTAAACAACTGGGTGAACATTTTGATATTCATGGTGGTGGGGCAGATTTGATGTTTCCGCATCATGAAAATGAAATAGCGCAATCAACCTGTGCTCATGATGGGCCATATGTAAACTATTGGATGCATACTGGAATGGTTATGGTTGATCGGGAGAAAATGTCAAAATCATTAAATAATTTCTTTACCATCCGTGATGTATTGGCGCATTATGATGCCGAAACGGTGCGTTATTTCTTATTATCAGGGCATTATCGTAGTCAATTAAATTATACCGAAGAAAATTTAAAGCAAGCTCGCACATCACTTGAGCGTCTTTATACCGCTTTACGCGATACCGATTCTAATAATGCAAAATCTGCTGATAATGAAATATTTAAGCAGCGTTTTATGGCAGCCATGAATGATGATTTTAATACGCCAGAGGCCTATTCAGTGCTATTTGATTTGGCAAGAGAAATTAATCGATTGAAAGTCGATGATATAGCAATGGCGAATGAGTTAGCCGTACAATTACGTCAATTAGCAAATATATTAGGGTTATTAACGCAAAATCCGGAACAATTCTTACAAAGTCGCGCACAAGTTTCTCACAGTGCTGAAATAGAAAAAATTGAGGCATTAATTAAGCAACGTAATGATGCTCGCAAAAACAAACTCTGGGCACAGGCTGATTCGGCGCGTGATGAACTGACCAGAATGGGTATTATATTAGAAGATAGTCCGCAAGGAACTGTATGGCGTCGTAAGTAAATAGAACATTTCCAGTTAAAATTCAATAGATAATGGAATAGATTATCATACCATTATTAATTTAAACGGTAGCTAACGATTGATGGATAATAATGTTGTTTTATTTGATGTTTAAGATGGTAAAAATAATGGTTCTAATATCTGTTTTTGGCATTGATAATAATCAGAACAATAAGTTTTTATCTGTTTTATAGTGAAATTAAAACCACCATCGGAATAGGTGGTTAAGTATATTAATGAGATTTAATTGTTTTAAAGCCATGCCTCAATATTTATTACTTACTTGATATTTTATAATAAAAAAACAGAGCTAAATTTCACTCAATATAAGTAAATTTGATCTACCTTACCACCACATTTTTTATGGGTGGAATAAAGCCATAATCAAACTGCTTGACGACAAAAGTTCTATTTCCGACAATTTTAATTTGAACTGTCGGCGCTTCGGTACCACCTACACGAAATTTGTCACCACGACCAGGAACATTATCAATAAATGAAGTGACAAGACCATTAGGCATAACATAATGTGAGTAAGTTTGAAATGGTTGGGAAGATGGGTTACCTAACACTAACCCAGAGCCGTTAAGTGGTGTGTAGGGGCCGAATAATGAATCGCTGACAAAACCATAAACACCATCCGGGCCTTTCAAACCATCGGCATAGGTGTATTGATGACTAATAGTAAAAAGATAATATTTTTCATCTTTAAACACAAAATGTGGGCGCTCAGTTTGATCATTCACACCCACGGCAGTGATCAAGGGAGGAAGTATCTCCCAACTATTTCCTGCGCTGTCTTTTGCAACCGCAAAACCAATGCAACCAACCTGATACTTAGCACCACCCACATCCTGAAAACCTGGTGGCACATCGCCCATATCATCGCTAGAAATAATGTGAGAGCCTCTGTCGCCAGCGACATTACCTTCAAAGACCATATAAAGATTGCCATCATTGGGATCAATAAAAGGACAGGGATCGCGGAAATTCCAATACTCATTCTGTTCTTCTGTCTGGTAATAAACACCATCGGCAGAGAAAAGCGAAATAACCTTGTCAAAGCCACTTAGTTTTACACTATTTTTGTCAGTTTGCACTTTACCACTAACTTTAGCAATAGTGGCTCCAGGTGTCACACAAGTATAATAAAGATCAATATCCCCGTTATCGTTTAGTAAAATAGGAGTACCGGCCCATTCACGCTCAGTTGGTGATACACCATCGTTCATTACTCGTCCACCGTATTGCCAACTCTTGCTATCTTTGGCATACCAAAAGCACATGCGAGCTCGACCATGTCGATCATTCCAGTCTTTTACAATATCGTAATTACCATTTTTGTCTTTAAATCGGTCAGGTTGCTTGACTGCCGTAAGCGTAAAAATAATTGACCAACCATTCACTGAAACAATATTGCCGTCAAGATCTCGTAATGGCATGGTATCCCAGATAAACAACTTTTCACTCATAACGGGAAAGTCAATACTGACCTTGGGTTGCGTTGTTGTTGGATCATCGAAATGAACCTTAAGTGCATCAGCTCGAGTCCAACAACTAGTAATAACCCTGTCTCTTAATATGTCCATGATTTAATTTAATCTCCTTTCTTTATAGGAGTCTTTAATTTAACAATAAAAAAATAAATATTTAACGTTAAAAAAATCTGTCGTCAACCACACAACAAAAAAGGATAAAAACGCCCGTTTGTTGCTTAAAATAAGCCAACCGTAAGTAGTGATGTAGGTAGTGGTAACTATCTTGAAATATCAAATAATCAACAAAAAATAACAAAAAATAGATGGTTCTTATTATCTAACCTTGGTATAACGAACTGATGTTCCATTTTTCAATGGATATTAATTTGAATAGTGTTAATACTGAAGTAAAAGGTAGAGATTTATAACGAAAACAGATCATTTTACCTCTAAATGAATTATACAATCTTAAGTTTTAGGAGGTGTATATGATGCGTTGCCCAGTTTGTAAAAATAACGCTCATATTAGAACGAGCCGTTACTTAACTAATAAAACAAAGGAATCTTATTATCAATGTCAAAACATAAGATGTTCTTGTACCTTTAAAACATTAGAAAGTTTAGCCAGAATAATTTCTGCCCCAGAAACAGAAGAAAATATTTCCATTGTTATCTGATAAGAATAATATTATAAAATATTTATTCATTAGCTTTAAAAGCAGCAAGACATTATTTAAAAACGAATGAAGTTTAAGCAAAAATTTAGCCCCGTTATAAGGGGCATTGTTAATTTTTTTATAACTAATGATTACTCTTTAACTATGACGCAGTTATTAGCTAAAGTGACAATATTATTTTGGCTAATTTTACAGCGTTTGCGGGTTTCAACTTCACCATCAACTTTTACCTCACCTTGGGCAATAAGCGCTTTGGCTGCGGCTCCACTTTCGACCCAACCTTGCAATTTTAATAAATCACATAATTTAATATAGGGTTGGCCATCAAGATGAAAAATTTCCATTTTATCGCCTATGGGTAAGTATTCTGAATATCATGATATTCCTCACAAGCTTGTAAGGTATTTTGCATTAGTGTAGCCACCGTCATTGGGCCAACACCACCAGGTACAGGGGTGATCCAACTAGCGCGTTGTTGTGCTTCTTGATAACAGACATCGCCGGTGACTTTTCCATTTTCTAGCCGATTAATGCCCACATCCATAACAATCGCACCAGGTTTTATCCATTCACCGGGAATAAAATTTGCTTTACCAATAGCCACGACTAGCAAATCAGCTTGCTCTACATGATGACGTAAATTAGTGGTAAAACGGTGGGCAACGGTAGTTGTACAACCGGCAAGTAGCAATTCCAGACTCATAGGACGGCCTACGATATTTGAAGCACCAACAATAACCGCATTTAAACCAAGAAGATTAATTTGGTAGCGTTCAAGTAAGGTAATAATACCGCGAGGTGTGCAAGGTCGTAATCTTGGGGCACGTTGACAAAGGCGACCTATGTTATAAGGATGAAAACCGTCAACATCTTTATCAGGATGGATATGCTCTAATATCTTGATATAGTCAATAGTCTTAGGTAGCGGTAATTGAACCAGGATCCCATCAATTGCCTTATCGTTATTAAGTTGATCAATTAATTGTAAAAGTTCAGACTCGGTGGTTTTTTCCGCTAAATCGTATGAGCGAGAAATAAAGCCAACCGCTTCACAAGTGCGACGTTTACTGTTGACGTAGATCTGTGAAGCCGCATCATTACCGACCAAAATGACTGCAAGTCCGGGAGCTCGCTTGCCTAGTGAAAGTCTCAATTTAACTTTTTCGGCTACTTCCTGTCTGATTGTTTCGGAAATCATTTTTCCATCAATAATTTTTGCTGACATTTATTTAGTTAATCCATAAAAACATTGCGATATTGCTATTTTGTCAGAAGAAAGCGATGCTGTCAGTTTTATTAGTAGCCAGAAAATGAGCAGATAGATCATTTGTCACTGAAAAGACGTTGACTCAGTGCTCAGCAACCGTATAATCCAACGACATTATTTTATTATTGAATCAGCCTTTTTCTATGCGCCCTTAGCTCAGCTGGATAGAGCAACGGCCTTCTAAGCCGTAGGTCACAGGTTCGAATCCTGTAGGGCGTGCCAGTTATTTCAATGGGTTACATCAAAAATAAATAGATTGATGATTAACGCAGGTCAAGTAATGGGTCAAGTTACTGGCTTTGTTTTTCACTTCTAACTCATTCATCGTCTATATTTTCTGGCCAACCGAGAAATGTTCCATTTTTTGTTTTTTCTGGCCTTGGAAATTCATTTCTGATTGCATACATGCGCCAGAGTGTCGTTTTGCTTTTGCCCGTTAGTTTGTAACATTTCATTACGTTTTATGTAGTTAATAGACATATCTCACCTCACACAATTTTCATATGTTAATCAAATTATTTTTTGTTTAATTAAATATTGGCTGTTCTTACTAAGACATAGGAAAAAATAATACATAGGAAAAATAGTGTTTTATGTTAAACAACTATTAAGGCTTTAGTTCATGGTATTTAAGGGTAACAAGAAAAGGACAATCGGTTTTTTAAATCTGGCCTAAATAAATACTGACAATCGTTAGATCCTTTTTTATTTTAACCACACATAAGGTCACTAACACTGAGTTTCCTTTGTTATCCATCTAGGTATGTAAGGTAAGTATTAATGGCCCTATGTGTAATAAAAAAGCGGTTAAATGGAACAGATAATTTTACATTTTTGTTTCGATGTCTCTTGGCCCAAGTGTTTTATCATGGAAAAGTTATATATTAAATTTCCTTTCTGTCGGCCAGTATCATGATATAGGCTATTCCATCCAGGCCAGGGTTATGCGCTATTTTTTTTTATTAGTTCTTCTTTAGTATTAGAAAATATTTTCTTTTGATATGAACTCATAATTGCACCAAGAAAAAAGTCAGACATTTGTATATTTTCTGAAGTTTTTGGATCATTTGTCACAACTGAATTAATAATATTTTCTGCCAAATTTCTGATATAAAACGTTATTAGCAATAGCATAAATCGCCATACTAGCCTCAGTATTACTCACGTTTTTATATAATCATTACGCTCAACTGAAATATCAATATAATCAGTTGAGGGATGAATTCGATAAGTGACAGAACTTAAGATTAGTTATTTAAAAGAACTGAAATTACTGCATTAACTGGATACTATAAGGACACAGGAACTGACTCATGCGAAAGCTGAAATTACTAAGCTTGCTAACAACTTGCATAATGGTACTAAGTAGTTGAATGTAAAAGCAGCATGTGCAAAGTCCGACAATATTACCGCTACCAACAGCGTGGATGATGTAAAACTACTCGATAGGCGCCTGACGCTGAGCGAAATTATCTCCGTCTCAGACGTCAGCTTGAAACCTTAGAAACTTAGTATTTTGGTTAAGGGAAAGACCGGGCGAGATTTATAAGCAAAAAAATTAATCTGAAAAATGCATGCTATCATTTTTATCTATATTGGTTTTTTTTACAAGGGTTGGACTACATACCTTAAATTCTTTTTCTGCGTAGGATATATTTCTACAAATATCTTGCCATTCGCAGTGTTCTTTTTCCCATTGATTTCTAGCATTTTCCTCTTCAGCAGTCCTTGCAATTAAAAGATTCGCTGAATTGCATTTAAATTGCGCGATAGAAAGTGAGCTAAATCCTAAAAGCGACGTAATAGTCAATACTTTGAATAATGATTTCATAATTGTTCCTTCGGAAGTAAATAATAATCATTATTAGTATTTATACTTATTATTAACAATTCAATAACATTTGTGTAAATGCAACAAAATAACAAAAAATAGATTTTTTTAATTTTTTATATAAGTGTTCACACTAATTGGACTTAATCGATATTAATAGACATTAATGTGGGTGATGTCAGACCACCTAATTGGCGGCTGACGCTGAGTGAAATAATCGCCGTCTCAGACGTCAGCTCGAAACCTTAGAGCCGCAGTTTTTGCGTTTCGATAAAGGATAAAAGAAATTTATAGATCGATAAACGAATTTGAAAAAGTAAATTTATCCATACGTATTGAATGTATTTATTTCATTTGAAGTTTGGGATGTAGAGTCGTTTGATGGTGGCAGACAGTTTTCTTTGTACCATTGTGCGTCAGCTTTCATTTCTTCAGCACTTTTTCCTTGTAAAGTATGTACATCACATTGCCAGGGTCTATTGGTATCAGCAATAGGAAAATGAGCTAAACCCAAAAAACGATATAACAATAGCTGTTTTAAGTAATAATTTCATAATTTATTCTCTAAAGATATATAAGAAGCATTAATAATAGCTAATAAAATTAACATTTCAATAACATTATAATTAATTAAAATTTTTAATTTTAAATCAATATATTGGCGCCATCGTGCAGGACACAAGAGCCATCCAATAGGCGTTGTGGAAGACTTTCGTCATCGATAGCAGTAATGGTTATAAGTGAAACTATCAGCTATTACTGCAAATCAAAAACATCACAATACGGTAAAATGATGGCCAACTGCCTTGAGGTCGCTAAGAAGTGGGCGGTATGGTATCTGGTAAAAAATAAATCAATTATCATCTTGCAAAATAATGTCATAGAGTTGGCCCTTAGTGTCAAATGTATAACAATGGCGTTTACTATCTTCCTTGTTGACAACGATATTCTGACAAACATATATCGGTGTAGGTGTAGCCATCGCGTGGCAAATACTGATAAAGCTAAAAGCCAGAAAAAATACAATCAATATTTTGAGTAATTTGTTCGTCGTTTATTTTTCATGGGTAAGTGAAAAGTATTAATTATAACACCTTGCATAATTAATATTTAAATAACATTCGTGTAAATAAATAAAATTTCTATAAAAGTGCAATTAATAGAATTTTATATAAATATGTAGCAAAAATACCGCTAATTTATTAATACAATTAGTAAAAATGTATCATCTGACGATAAATCTCATGCTACGCTGAAACCTCCGCTCCTACTATAAAAGCGGTTAGTCTAAGACAGACAACCACCGAACGCAGTAGCTATTTTGAAGTAAATCGAAATTAAGGATGGAAAAGCTATCACTATGGCAGGCACGCCGGGAAAATCGAGTCGTCGCCCAAAACTGATAGTCAAAAAAAGCTGGCAGGCAATCCAGGTAAACCTGAGCTAAAAAATGATGAACCGGTTTCCAGTCGGCTAAAAGCAGTAGATTTTTCTGATTGGTTTATAGAAAACAAGATGGCACTGGCATGATTGGTGCAATAGGTAAGCCAATAAAAACCAATTTTGGTTGAACACTACACAGAATATAGATAGGGTAATACTGTATAAATGAAACAATTTATTTAATTAAAATTAATTTGTTTTAAATTATAAAGAATACAAGTTTAACATCAGAGAATTAGTAGGTATTTAATCATGAGTTTATCTATTGGAAATAGTTTTTTTATAAGAGAAAAGATCAGTATTGGAGATATTAAAGAAATACAAAAAAATAATTCACCAATTCAATTAACTTTATGGGAAAAAATAAAAGATTTCTTTTTTTCTACGGGAAAAGAAAAAGCATATTCTTGTATAGCAAAATTAAATAACGCTCTAACAGAATTAAATTCTATAGAAGCAAAAAAACATTTTTTGACATTAAAAGATTTAGCCTCTGAAGAACATAAAAACCATTTTCTAGAATATTGCTACCATGATAATTATGGCGAAAAAATTAAAGTTTTTGAGTTAAAAGATAATAGATGGGAAACTATAATAAAATTTGATTATTCAAGTGATGAAAATTTTTTTTCATATCGTGTTTTGGATGTAAAAATAACTAACCTATAAATTCCCCAAACGATTACTGGCTAAAAGTAAAATTATTTGAGCCTGTCGCTATATGAAATTGATTATAGCGACAGCGTTTTCTTAGGCTATTTTAACAATAAAGATATTCCTTATTTAACGAATACTTAGAGTAGTTTTGGCGTGATCAATATAAGCATTAAAAACTAAGATAAAATATAGCAAAAAGATTTAATAAAGATTAAATAACTAATTTTATCGAAGCTGACTAATAACTTTTTACCTGGGTTAGTATAAAGAGCCTTAGCTATATTATGGTGGGAAAAATTAGAAACCAGTACTCGCCAGTATGATGTACTATATATTGATTTATGCAAGCACCTATTAACATGTGAGTGAGAAAAGATGCCATATTTCTATCAATCATAAGATAAATCAGCTCATTTCTCAGCTGTAGAGCACAGCTTCCAATCCTGTCTGGCATGCCAGTTAATTCATGGATCATATTAAAAAATAAATAAATTGTTTATTAACGCCGCAAGTTAAGTGACTGGCTATGTTTTTCACATTTAACCCATTCATAGTATAAGGTTTTTGTAACCAACTAAAAATGTTTCATCGGTTGCTTGTCGAAGCCATACATGCAAAGACTAACCCGTGGATGATACAAGACTCAATCGATTCTTGCCTGGTGCTGAACGAAATTATTTTCGTCTCAGAACTCAGTTCTAAATTTTAAAGGTATGGTTGTTAGGGGGGAGAGGTTTATTAGCAAAAAAATAATTATCTATTTGTTTTAAAGAGATTGGTAAATAGCAAGGTATTTGCTAAGCGGTGATTTAAGGTTACCTATTCTATTATGAAGAGGCAACCTTAATATATGCTTTATAAAAAACAGCAATACTCTTACATTCTTGGCGCTATAGATTGTAGTTCATTATTTTCGTCTACAAAATAGTCAGTTATAAGGGGTTCTGATTTGATTCCGCCTGGAAAGTCTACTTTTCCGAAATCAATTTTATCATCAGATGAATTTACATCTTGAGCGAACGAATAAGCACTCAACCCTAGAATAAATGCCGCAGTAAATATTTTAAATAATCTATTCATAATTTATCCCTTAACTATTAATGAAAATCATTATAAATATTAACCTTAATAATTAACAACTCAATAACATTAATGTAAATGCAATAAAATATTATAAATAGAATATTTTTTATTTTTTTATATAATATTTCACACAATTGGTGTGAAATATTATCTACTAGATATCAAAAAAAAGTTTTCTTAAACTAAATATTTAGTAGTCCGATTTTGAATTGGGGAAAAACGTGAGAGAGGTTTATAAAAAAATAATTTCCTAAACGCTAGTAAGAAACAAAATAGATTTATATTTGGTAAAATAGCTGCGGTTTATTATTTACCTCTTCCTAATGTGAAGAGGTATGTTTATTTAGCTGTTGTGCTAAGAACGAAAGACGAAAACTTGTTTCGTAATTTCTATTGGTCGATACAAAGTGTGTAGGATTATCGTTACTGGTGTAACATCATTTCGTAGCTATGCAAATTGGCTCATGATCAATATGCTTCAGGTAAATAAGCTTTAATTAAATTGGTTTCAGGAAAATGTGCTTCAGGTAAATGTGCTTCAATCAAACCTTCATAACTCATATCTCTCGGTATAGTCTCATCATTATTATCTGCTAAAGAAAGAAAGCTAAGTACTAAAAGTGAGATGATAGTTAATGCCTTGAATATCAATTTCATAATTTATCCTTTCATTATTAAATAAAAAATATTTAAAATTAATTACAAAATACTTTTTGCCACTTTGCTACTGTTGAAAATGAAAATTACTTAGCATTAGGCAAACCATCAATGATGTAGTTTACAGGCGTACATTTACTAGGGCTGTCAAAACGTATAAAACATTTTTTGGTTGGCTTTTTATTTGTATCAGTCGTGACATTGTTATCTTCTGCTGATGATAAATAACTAAATGTTAGAAAAACTGTAACAATAACAATTTTGCATAAAGATTTCATATTTTATTTTCCAAACGTAAATAAGAATAACTAACAATAGTTAATTTATGTAGTAACTCAATAGTATTAGTGTAAAGGCAATAAAATTGTGTAGAGATGTCTGTATTGTATTTTTTATATAAGTTTTCACACAATTAGTGTTAAAAATTATTGACTAGATATTAAACAGAAGTTTTCTTAATACTAAATATAAATAAAGGATAAATCTCATGTTAACTCGCATTGGCTGTGCCTGTGGTAAACACGGTTGCGCTAAGACAACTGTTGAATGCACTGGTTATTATAAGGCATACTAAATCGGGTTAGCAAAACCATTTATAAGCTAAAAAGTTATTATCAACGCGGTTATTAGACAAGGTGGGAGAAATTACCCGCATTAATGTAGTGGTTGAAAAGAAAACGATCAAAGAATGGCGATAAGGTAAAAGCAAGAGTTTAACCAAACCTATTGGTGGAGACCGCAGGCTGTGACACCTAATTTTTGAGGGGATACTAATGGTTGAGGTATTATTAGGTTTTATTGCTGTTGTTAATGTTCTAACACTTTAGTATGAAAGTTGGTTGAATTGATATTGTAAATCGCTGAAAGCAGTTTTGTTATTGCTTATACTCAGCGAGATTGATAGGGATTATTTTGATTTTTGGTAGGTTAGTATGTATGTTCGATAATATACTTAAGTGCCCAATCATACATCATTTCTGAAACACTATTTATTGAGTTTTTGATGTTTTTGCTTCCACTGTGATACGTTTCACGCCCGTTAGAAAAATCTATTGGATAAAAGGTATTTGTTTCTTTATCATAAAGAATGTTTTTAAAGTTTAAATCAACATGCATAATGCCTGCATCCCCTAAATCGCAAATCATATGCTGAAAGCGCTCCTGCGCACTGGGTGGAAATATTTTATCATCAATGCTACTAATTGGTACTCCAGGTACTTTATACATTCTAATATAAAATATACCATCATTTTCTATTAAAGCCGCTGATCCTTCGCCATAATATTTATTAAAACAGTCTACCTGTTCTCTCATTTTGGATTCTATATAGCTATCATTAATATACGGTTTTTTTATATAAAAATGTTTATTATTGGCATCTTGATATACTTTTCCCTCTGTACCACTTCCCATTAACTTTCCTAGTTTAATATTTTTATTTTCTATATCATTTTTTTCTAATAATGCAGCAGATATACTGAATTTATTATGATGGAAAATATTTAATACTTTATTGAACATGCATTCACCAATAATATATATTTATATTGTCTTTAATAGAAAATAATCATAACAGATATTTTTTATGAAAAGAATTTGTTTTATTTGTTAATTAACATTATTTCAATTGATGCATAATCATAATTTATGTGTAAATTATTGGTGATTTTTGCAATGGTGTAATTAAATTTAATAGCGGCGATTAATCGTAGGATGTGATGCCTAATTTTTGAGAAGTTACTATGTATTCGTTAGGTTTTATTATTAATTGGATTAAATTAATGTCTAAATTTAGAGTATTTTTATTAGTTTTAAATTTTGTCGTTATATTTCTTAATACTAAAAATTTATGTTGGTTGTCTAGTTCATTGAAGAATAAATTAGCGTAATTGTTGGTTATAAAAATATCATTAGCCACAGCTGCATGCAGTTGTGGCTATCCGAATAAGTGAAAATCGTCAGAGTTGTTTAATTGTGGATGCTTCTTCTTTTTGGGGGAGTTTGTAAGTAAAAAATATGACTAACAGCAACCAGCATAAGCCGCAAAATAAATTTAGCAGATTAAAAGCACTTGCATCTCTCCATAGATAAACTATTTTGGCAAGCTCTATGCCTAATATAAATATTACCATGTTAATGATGCCCATAGCGGCAGAAACAGTGCCTTTGCTAACATCACTGGAAAATAAAGTGAGTCGGATTAGACAGGCGTTAGTCATACCAAGCCCGAAGGCATATATAGATAGACCTATTGTTATCCATAGGTAAGTGCCTGATGAGAAAAATGCTGAACTTGTCGCAATAATTAAACCAAAGATTATCGGTTTACCACCAAATTTAATCAGTTGAACTAAGGTTTTTTTCCCAGTTAAATGGCTTAGTGTTAGGTTACCAATAATTAATCCACCAAAAACCGGTATTTGTAACAGCGCGTAGGTGAGCATTGACAGCTGTTCTCCACTGATAAGAATAACGGGGGAAAGCGCTATCCAGGCAAGGAGCGGTACGGCGGCAAATCCTATCGCCAGTGCGCCGCTGATAAAACGTCGGTTTTTTAACACTTGTTTATAATCACACCATAGATGGGGAAAAGATAATGCTTCCCCTTTTTGCTTTACTGTTTCCGGCATGAAGAAAAACAAACCGACAAATGAGATCAACGCTAAAACAGCAAAAATAACAAATATGCCTTGCCAGGGAAGGATATTAATTAATGTAGCACCGGCCAATGGCCCTAATAAAGGGGCAATCAAAGCTACATTGGCCATTAGCGCAATAATTTTAACGCAGACTGTTTCGTTAAATGCCTCTTGAATAGTTGCATAGCCAACTGAACCAATAAAGCATAGCCCTATGCCTTGTAAGAATCGCATGGCAATAAACTGCTCGATATTCGAAACGAGTAAAATGGCTAAACAACTAATAGTAAAGAACAAGACGCCAATAAGCATAATGGGACGTCGACCACGTTTATCTGATAACGGTCCAAATAGCCATTGTAAGAAGACGCCCCCGGCTAGATAAGCGGTCATGGAAGTGGGGATCCATTTTACGCTAGCATTAAAATTTGCTACCACTTCTAACATGGCGGGTTGGATCATATCATTAGCGATATACACGCTAAATTCAAATAAGGTTAAACTTAACGGAAAGAGTATACGTTCAGACTTTGACAAACAGGATGTGTGCATGAATTTATTCTTATTAAAATAGATAACCGTATTGCTCGATTTGAGCATTGATACGATAGTCAATAACGGATTGGAGTAATTTTATTTCAATTAGTATATCAAAATCTAGGTTCTTTTATCGTCCAGTAGATCAAGGTAAGCACGGGATTTTGATGTTATTAGCACTATATCAGATATTTTGCAGCCGAAATTGTTTAGCAATAGCGACCCATTTTAGAATTTGTTTGTTATTTTCTATTAAGGTATGTGCTTTGTCATACACTAAATCAATAATATAAAAGTGATGGACACCAATTTTGTCAATAAAGTAGGAATAAACAATGAATGAATCACTTGTGCTATTCCATTGCACTAGCTTACCGCCGTCATCTTGCCAGATACAATTTTCTTGCCACAGATGAGTATGATGTAACTCTTCGTGCCTGGCAGAGTGAGGCCTTTCCATTGGTTTATCTCTGCCAATAGTCTCAATATGAGAGGGATGTTTCAGTTGGATATGGTACGGGGGGATAGGAATATCATCAAACTCAATACACTTTTGTTTATATTCTTCGAATTCAGTGATAAATAATTCTGCGATAGGACCTAAATTAACAACGAGATCTGATAAAATTTTCTTTACATGAAAGCTTCGGGTTATTTTTACTGCCATTAATTCCTATCTCACTTTTTCCATTTCCTTTGCTGCTATTTTAAAAGCATCAGACATAGCCTTTTTATATTCAGCAGAACGCTTAATAGTTTTACGAACTTTCTTATCTTTTTCCTGTTCTTGCGACATAGTCTACCTCTATTTATCACTGTATGCGATTCAAGTTTTACTAGTAAATCTTTACCTTGATTCTATTGTTAACAAGTCGATTCTTAAATAGCTATTTATTGTTATATGAGAACGTTATTTGCGCATTATTACTTTAAGTATAACTATTATTCTTTTAGTTATATGTTAGGCCGTTTTTTATACTAAAAATTTCTTTAAAATGTAATTATTATTCACTCAGCTATAGTTTAGAACACATTTTAGCCAAAAAATTCCTCAAGATGTAAAGTGTTTTACTTTACCTAATATACTAAAAATAACTATGGTTGTAAAAAAACAAGATTTACTTTTGTTTATAAATAAATATACAAGCGCCCCTTAGGTGCTTTAACCCATTATGGATTATTTGTTTAACGCTTTAATGATATAGGCAAAATACGTCCTGATTTTGGCATCATTTTTTTAGTTTCTGCAGGATAGTATTTTTCATTGCGTTAAGCTCAATCAAAGCAGCGCTGACATATCTGTTACTGCTTAGTGTTCTCTGTCGCTTCTTGTTTCACATTTTTCAGTTAAACCTTCCAGCGCGAGCTCTACATATCTGGCAATTTGCCTCGATATTCACTTGAATTTTTTATCTCAATTAGAGTAGGTGCTGTGTCATTCCGGTGTCTATTTGTCATTTAAAATTAAATTATCTATTGTTCACTTTTGGCTAACCACATATTACATTTTGATTAACATCAAAGTAGTTAATGGGATGGTTATTATTTGAACATTAAAGGTTATATTCGTTATTTTTAATAGTTTTTTGCTGTATTATAATACTACCAAATTTATTGCCGAAGTCGTTGTTTTCCCTGGTGTTGGCCAGCTTGAATGCTGGCTTTTTTTGTTCTTAAGCAGTTGCCGCAAAAAGAGACAGCAGTGTCGTTATCGGCTTATGGCCATAGTATTTCAGTGCTAATGGGAAGGATTAATTGCTGGTATGTTGATATAAAGTGAGCTGTGTCAACGAATTTAGTGAGTTAGTAAAAAAACAGAGATAGTCGAGTCGAGTTAATCTATATATTTTATAAAAGGAAATTTTACATTTAATCTGGTTTACTATTTTTTATTAACTTAGTGATGATAAATTTAATTTTTATAATCATGATATAAGTTTTATTGAATGAAAATATTAAAAATAGCTGGGTACTTTATAACTATTTTTAAGTTAGCCCAGTTGGCAGCTAAAAATATTTTAATCAGCCGGTTAATTAAAAAATATTTGCTGATATCAGAATGTTTAGCTTTTTAGAAAATCTTGCTTAGAAGGTAAAAATTGAATTTGGTTGCTTACTGTAGTGCAAATAAATTATTTTAGCTCTTTTTTAAGCAAGTCAGCAGGTAGTTTTTTAATATCACCATTTTTTAATATAAATAATAAATTACCTTGCCAGAATTCAGCAATAAATACATTTTTTTCTTGGATTTTGAATTTTTTCATTTTTTTTAATAGCCAATCTTTATCTTTTTCAATTTCGTTAAGCCCCGCGTTTCTTATTTCACCATCTTTCATTAAGATCACCGATGGCATTTTTGCGCCCTCACAAACAGCGGTCATCTGTCCATCTGGTTCAATTTGCGCATAAACAACTTCTTGAAAAGAATGTATCCCTTGTGCTCTCAGCTGTGAGGAGATTTTTAAAATATCTATTTTATTTTTGTTTTGCAGAATGTTTTCCATTAAAAATTTGCCATGTTTAATAATTGGAATTGGATCACCAATGGTGACAGAACGAATGCAGTGGATATGTTTGCTAATAAAATTCAATAAGGAAACCAATGAAACACCAATAAGCAAAACGATAATGTATTGATATAGAGGAATTGAATCTGTGTAAATTACCCCACCAATTATGCCTCCTAAAACAAAATTACCTATAAAATCAATCGGCGTCATTTGCGATAGTTGTGTTTTACCTGAAAGGTTTAAATGTGTAATAACAATGACAAATCCAATAATAAATTTGATAAGAACCCAACCATAATAAGCCATATTTTTATCCTTAACGGTTAATAAAGTGTTAAGTATTATTATTTAAAAATATGCTAATTTTTGTCAAAGTCCATTATTAAATAAATTAGCTGGTCATATATCAGTAAGAGGAATAAATAGTGAAAGTAGGCAAATTAAAAAATATTTTCAGCAAATCATCACGGATTTACTGAAAGTTTACCTGGACAGTCTGTGTTTAAATTAAAAAAACACCTCTGCTATGGAATTGTCATTACATACAGGAAATGCTGGCAAAACTGCATTCTGTAGTGCCTTACCGGTTTTCGAGTGTAAGGTCAATGGCGTTTCTATCACTGAAGTTTCAATAATTTGGCCATTTTCCATTATCATGAGTTGTTGACAGAGGCGTTCAACTAATCGTAAGTCATGGGTAATGAATAAACAGGCTGTGTAAAATTGTTGCTGAAGATTTTTAAGTAACTGAATAATTTCAGCTTGTAGTATCAGATCGAGATTAGAAACGGCCTCATCAAGAATCAACAATTTAGGCTCGACAGCCATCGCACGTGCCAGGCATACACGCTGTAATTGACCACCACTTAGTTGAGATGGGCTTTGATTGAGTAGGAAACTATCCAATTCAACCGCATCTAGCATTTTAGCTATGCGCGCCTGTTCTTCCTTTTTAGTTAGTGATAAAAGGTGTTGAATGGGTTCACGAATAATTTCGTCTATGGTTTTACGTGGGTTAACGGCTGTTATTGGATCTTGGAATACGATCTGAATATCTTTACGAAACTGCTTCATTGCTTTTCCTTTCAGTTTGGTTAGAGACGTTCCGCACCAGCGGATCTCACCAGAACTAGGAGAGACAAGGCCTATCAATAAACGGGCTAACGTGCTTTTTCCACAACCACTGCGTCCCAATAAAGCAACGCTTTCTCCTGCCTTCAGTGCTAGCGTTATTTGGTTAAAAAGTAGAGGCTGACGGGGATAGCCAAAAGTGACTTTGTCAATATTAAGTAATGTCATACAGATAACCCCAGATCATATAATGCCAAATGTGCTGCCAGTAGATTACGCGTAATTTGGTGCTTAGGTCGATGGAAGATCGCGTTAACGTTGCTATATTCGACAATTTTACCATCATGCATAACGGCGACGTCATCAGCCAAACGAGCAACTACCCCCATATCATGAGTGACCAATAACATACCAATTGCACGAGTTTGGATAATATTTTTTAGTAGATCAAGAAGATGAGTTTGGGCAACTGTATCAAGGTCAGTCGTTGGTTCATCCGCAATGATAAAAGGCGTATCACTGAGTATCGCTATTGCTATCATCATTCGTTGTAACATTCCACCGCTCATTTCAAAAGGATAAAGTGAAAGTATATGGTCAGCATTTTCTAATCCAACTGACTGTAATGTTGCTTTTATCATTGCACTATCGACAGGTTTGCCGAGAGCGTGGCGGGTTTCTTTTATATGGCTAATCATTGTATTAAGCGGATTGAAAGCACTACGTGGATTTTGCATGATAGTTGCTATATGTGTGCCACGTAACTGTTGAGGAGAGATAATTTGCCTATCCAGCAATAAATTTCCGTCTGTTTGATTTACGCCCGCAGGTAGTATGCCGAGCATGGCGGCGCAAGTTAATGATTTGCCACAACCACTGCTGCCGACTAATGCTAGCACTTTGCCTTTCTTGATCGTTAGCGACACATCTTGTACCAGCGGTCGTTGAGCTTTAAGTGTTATATTTTGCAACTCAATTTTCTGTGACATTAATCGTTATGCTCCGCTACCAGATAAGGATCGAGATGATCGCGTAGGGCATCCCCAAGTAGGTTAAAAGCCATCACCGTCAAAAACAGTGCTAAACCTGGCCACAATATTTGTAGTGGTTGAGTCCAGATATATTGGCGAGCATCATTAATCATGACTCCCCATTCAGCCGTTGGGGCAGTAACGCCTAATCCAAGAAAAGACATACCAGCCACATGTAGCATCATATGACCAAGATCTAAGGTTGCCAAAACTAATAACGATGGGAGGATTGCACCAGCTAGGTGATCGATGAATAAACGTCCGCTACTAGCACCATACATTCTTGCTATGAGAATAAATTCGCGTTGACGCAGAGAAATAACAATACTACGCACCATACGTGCATACCAAGCCCAGTGTGATAAAGCGATAGCAATAATTACATTTGTTAGCCCTGTTCCTAAAACGCCAACCATAAAAAATGATAGAATTGAAGTAGGAAACGTCATAAAAAGCTCAGTGATACGCATCAGAATTTGGTCTATTTTGCCACCCAATAACCCAGCGCTTGCACCAATGCTTAACCCCAATGCCAGGATTAATATAAGGCACAGTATGACTGAGCCAAGTGACACGCGTGTTGCTGCTAATAAACGAGAGAAAATATCGCGACCTAAGTGGTCGGTGCCAAGCCAGTGTTGCTGATTTGGTGGTAGTAGCCGTTGTGTTAGCTCGATCGCTTGTGGATCATAAGGTAGCCACCAATGGCTGGTAAGGGCTATTATAATCAGTAGCGCAATAATGATGATCGCTAAGCGTACAGACCAACGAGTTGAAAGGTAAAAATTCATGCATTTTCCCTTTCTTGATGTCGGATCCGTGGGTCAAGAACGGCATTAAGCAGATCAACCAACAGATTGCATAGCATATAAACCACCACCATCATTAAGGTGAAACATTGGATCACCGGATAGTCTCGATTAAAAATTGCCGATACTGCGTATCGACCTATACCGGGCCAGGCAAATATGCTTTCAATAATCATGGTGCCGCCAATCAGTTCACCAATGTGCATCCCAAGAGCTGTTACTATCGGTAGTGACGCATTACGTAAAATATGTCGTCTTTCAGTTTGTTTCTCGTTGAGTCCGCGTAATCTTGCCCAGTTAACGTGTCGTTGTCCTGCAACTTCTAACATACTAGCACGTAACAGTCTGGCATTAATTGCTAGTGACATCAAAGCAATAGAAAATGCCGGTAGGATAATATGTTGCCAGCTACCATAACCTAGAGCAGGTAACCATTTTAGCCAAA
This sequence comes from Arsenophonus sp. aPb, assembly GCF_029873475.1. NCBI lineage: Bacteria > Pseudomonadati > Pseudomonadota > Gammaproteobacteria > Enterobacterales > Morganellaceae > Arsenophonus > Arsenophonus sp. aPb. The sequence continues at coordinate 2,450,378 of NZ_CP123499.1, read as the reverse complement.
CTGAAAATAACATGATTAATAGGAAGGCTAGCCAGAAGTTTGGCATGGAAACGCCTAAAAATGCGATGATGCGTACGACAAAATCGGGTAAGCGATTACGATGGCGCGCTGCCCAGATCCCTAAGGGTATCGAGGTAAATAAAATAATGAATAATGCCGCTCCAGCTAGTTGCAAAGTTGCTGGCAAAAATTGTAAAAGATCATTTAGTACAGGACGTTGAGTTGCATATGAATTGCCAAAGTCTAGATGTAGTGCTTTCCATAACCATGTTCCATATTGCGCAGTCAACGGTTGATCAAGGCCAAGCATTATTCGTGTTGATGCCAACATTTCTGGTGTAGGTGGCAGATTTGACAGTCGTAAATAGTCCATGGCAGGATCGCCCGTGCCATAACGCAGCAGTACGAAAACAATAACTGAGGCGGCTAATAGCAACGGTATTAGTAGTAAAATACGCCGCAAAATGTAGCGCAACATTATGATTTCTCCGGCTTGATTTGCTCAAATGCAATTTCTGTCGATATAGGTGCAAACGGGATATGACCCAATTGCGGACGTGAGATGCTCATGAGTGATATGTAACTAATTGGCAGATAAACCGCTGAATGATGTAATCGAGTTAGTACATCAACGTATAACATTTTGCGCTGTTGCTCATCGGTTGTTGTCAGGATCTCGGTGATTTCATTATCAATAATCTTTTTGTCCGGTAAGCCTAATTGAGCTTGATAATCAGCATGTGAAGGTACCCGCATCGAGCTCATAAAAGCGTATGGATCGTAAGGCGTACCCCAGGTGCGATTAAAAATCATGCTAAATCGGCCATCGCGTTGACGGGTATAAAAGCTGCTTTCTTCTTCGCCTATTAGTCTTGTGTCTACACCAATTTGCTGTAGGTTAGCCTGAATAACTTCAGCCATTGATTTATTAAGTGCGTCGGTTGCAACAAAAGCTAGTTCTATTCTTAATGGTTCGCCCGCCTTCTCACGGATTGTTTTGCCTGTTGGTAATATCCAGCCAGCACTATCCAATAATGCTTTAGCTTTCTGCGGGTCATATTCCCGCGCAGTAAGTTTGATATTGGCGTATGGCACCGTTGGCGCAAACAAGGTATTGGCTACTTTTTGGGTAGCATAAAACGTATTGGCAATCAGCTTTTTTTTATCAACAGCATAGTTAAGTGCTTCGCGTACTGCTAACTCTTTAGTTGGTGTTCGCGCAGAATTTAAGGCTAACATTACCGTTTCAATTGGGGCAGAGAGTTGGGTATGGTACTGTGGATTACGGCTTAAGTAAGCGAAAGTTTCGGGCGGTAACAGTCCATCATTACCGTATAGTAGATCGATATCGCCAGCTTCAAATGCGATAGCTCGGCTGATTGGATCGGGGATCACTTTGATGGTTATTTTTTCTAATACAGGTTTTTTGCCCCAGTAATGATCATTACGTAGCAAGACATCATATTGATTAAGTTTTGAGGTCTGTAACTTCCACGGCCCAGTACCAATTGGGGCAATGATACCATCCATAGTTTCATTTTTTTTAAACTGTGAAGGTGCGATAAAACGGAAAGGACGGGGTAAAGAGAGTTCCTGTAGGAAAGGGTAATAAGCGCTTTTAAGTGTGATTTGTAACTGGCTGTTACTTAACGCTTTAACATTGGTTATCTGATTAGTCAACTCTAGCCAAGCATGACGTCGGCGATTATTGAGTATAGCCCGAAAATTTTTTTCAGCGGCTTGTGCATTAAACGGTTCACCGTTAGAAAAAGTAACATCATCACGTAAGGTAAAAATCCACACTCTTCCATCTTCGGAATGTTGCCAACTTTTTGCTAGCCAAGGTTTTACCTGTCCATTAGCTTGGTACTTAACTAAGGGCTCATAAATCATACTTTGGGCAAAAATTTGGTTTGGGGTGTAGAGATGGGGGTTAAGTGGCCCAACATTCACTGGCCAGGCAATATTTAATTCTTTATTAGAAGCCGCATAAGTGTAGAGCGAAGTGCAACTAAGTAAGACAATTAACGTGCGGCGTACGATAGACAAAATTTTTTCCTCAGAGACAGATCGCTAATCAAGATAGGCAGATTTTAATAATTCATCATACTTCTGGCTTGAGCTGGATCAAGGGGAACGACTAATCGTCGCAGGTAAAACTTGTTGTTGGTTGTGATGTTGGTACTTTTAACATGATATGCGGTTGTTCTCTAAATTGTTTGTATAAAATTCTATAAATATTGATTAACAAATTAATATCCCGATTAGCTTAATTGAAACCTCCCTAAAAAATTTATTAATTACAGAAATTATTAATAATCATTTCATTTGTTAAAAATAGGCTATTTTTTCACTATAGTTAATGTTATATTATAACATAACATATTCAATGGAATTAAAGAGCACTCGTTTATAGGAAATGTAAACAAAATGAAGAAAATTTTATTGTCCAGTTTGGCAACAGCAATTGGGATGACTATTTCATCTGGCGTAATGGCAGATCCAAAACCAAGTACGGAAAAAAAGAACAAGGATGTTATCGTTGTAAAAACCGATCCATTAAATCGTCCTTCTTTATTGATGACAACACCAACCAAGGTTTTGTCGGGAGAGGAGTTAACGCAGCAGCGTAAAGCTTCTATTGCTGAAACATTAGAGGAAATACCAGGTATTAATGGTAGCCATTTTGGAGCAGGCGCAATAAAACCGATTATTCGTGGTATGTCGGGCGCACGCGTTAAAGTACTAAATGATGGAATTGATGTACTTGATGCTTCGATTGCTGGGCCTGATCACGCGATCACTAGCGAACCTTTCTTAGCTAATCGGATTGAAGTTTTAAAAGGGTCAGCAACATTACTATATGGCGGTGGTGCAATTGGTGGTGTTATTAATGTGTTAGATGAGCGGATCCCGACTTCTGTACCAGCAAAAGGTTATACAGGACAGATTGATTTACGGACAAATAGTGTCGCTAATGAAAATACGGGGTCAGTTGGATTAACATTAGGTAAAGAGAATTTTGCCTTACGATTGGAAGGATTAAAACGTCATACTCAAGATTATCGTATGCCAAAGCGAGCCGGTGAGCTAAATTCTTATCGCTTACCGGGTTCCTATAATCGAACTAATAATTTTAATATCGGCGCCAGTTTGATTGGGGAAAAAGGTTATATTGGTCTGGCATACGGTATTCAACAAAATGAATATGGTTTACCGGGTCACAGTCATGCTCATTGCCATGAACACAGTTCTTCAGGAAATTGGCACTGTGAGAAAGATGATCATACGCATCATCATGGGCATAATCATGCGCACAATCATCAACACCATCACAGCCATGGTGTTCCTTTTGTGAATATGAAACAGCAACGTTGGGAAATCCGTGGCGAATATGCAGATCCTTTTAGCGGCTTTGAACGTATCAGACTACGCGCGGCTCATACAGATTATAGTCATGATGAAATTGAAGGTCAGACAGTTGAAACTACATTTAATAATAAAGCAACAGAAGGACGGCTAGAATTAACCCATGCACCTATTTTAGGTTGGCACGGGGTAATGGGTGGACAGTTTACTCAGCGTAATTTTTCTGCTGAAGGTTTAGAAGCGTATGTTCCTGCTACTTTGACCCGTAATCAGGCGCTTTTTTTAATTGAGGAATTTGAAGCTGGTCCATTGCGTTATGAATTAGGCGTTCGTCATGAGTGGCAAAAAATTGATGTAACAAAAGGTAGTCGTTCTAGCCAACATAGTGGTACTTCCGGATCGGCCGGTGTAACATGGACATTAGCACCTGAGTATGCCTTGACGGCCTCATTATCACATTCTAAACGTTTACCTATTGCTGAAGAACTTTATGCGAATGGGATCCATGCTGCAACAAGGACGATTGAAACAGGTAATGAACATCTTAAAGCTGAATCAGCAACTAATCTTGATATTGGTTTTACCAAATTTGCCGGTGATTTCCAATTTGGCTTAAATACTTACTATAACCATATTGATGGATATATTTATGGCAAGGATGCAGGTTATTCACCCGGCGCGGGTTATCGCCATCTACACTATGTACAGCAAGATGCTGTTTTTAATGGGGTTGAAGCTGAAGCATCATATCAACTCACGGATAATACCAAGTTCTCTGTCCAGGGTGATATTGTTAAAGCCAAGCTTCGTAGTGGCGGTTATTTGCCACGTATCCCGGCTTATCGCATCTCGGCTACTATTGAACATCAATGGTTTGAATCCTTAAACGGCCGGTTGCGACTTACTCACGTTGGTAGCCAACATAAAACAGCACAATATGAAACATCCACAGCCGGTTATAATCGAGTTGATATTGGCCTAACCTGGCAAAATCATTTTAATGACTTAGATTATATGCTGTATGGCCGCATTGAGAATCTATTTAATGGCGCAGCTCGGGATCATACCTCGTATATTAAAAATGAAATGTATTTGCCTGGTCGTAATTTTGTCATTGGGGCAAGTTTATCTTTCTAAATTTCTAGGGGAATTGATTTGGTATCAACACTATTTAGTCATATTGAAATGATCCATGGTAATAACCCCTGGGGCAAGATATTAGATGCGGGTACAGGCATTAATTCACTAAGCTGGATCAGCCAGCTTAAGAGTGAAAGTTGGACCGCAGTAACTTGTGCAATCAATATGAAAGCCGATATTCAGCAAATTATTTCAGCCAGACAAAGACCTCAGGATCGTCTTTTATTAGGCAATTGGGCTGATAGTGATTTCATGGTTAATGAACGATTTGATACTGTTATTGCTGATTATTTATTAGGCGCGGTAGACGGTTTTGTGCCTTACTGGCAAATACCTCTATTATACCGTTTAAAAGCATTAACTCTTAATCGGCTTTATTTTACTGGTTTAGAGCCTTATGTACCTTACAATGCAAATTGCCGAGCGGGGCATCTTGTGGTAAGTATTGGCCGTTTGCGTGACGCGTGTTTATTACTTGCTGGCGAACGTCCTTATCGAGAATATCCGGCCGATTGGGTGATCTATCATTTACAACAAATTGGATTTGAAATAGTAGATCTAAAACATTATCCAATTAATTATGGTCACAATTGGTTGACAGGCCAAATGGAAATGTGCCGCCAGCGGATTAATACATTCGTTGATCGACAATTAGCGATGTCGATGCTTGAGCATATCAATCAATTAGAACAACAGGCACTTTTATGTATTGCCCAACAGGGAAGTTTAAAACATGGTGCGGATTATGTTATTTCCGCTAAATTAGCAAAATAAAGTTTATTAGCATAATATGCTAATAAATGAAAATATTAGGCTATTTATATTAATAAATGGGTCATAAGTATAATATTTAATTTTTGTTATAAAATATTTATATCCTATTCAATATTTAATATTGAATAAAATAAGATAGATAAAATTAACCAGGGTTAAAATATTGTCATTTACTAATATTTGCTATAAACATTAATTTTATTTCTAATAATTTCTCGTCTGTTAATCGCAACTTATAAGGTACCGTAATTGGTTACGGTACCTTAAAAATTTTATTGTATTTTGGCTAATATTTAACTATAAATTAGCCACATGTTTCAGGTGAAAAATCCTTATGTCCTCTACCTTCATAGCATTTAATTAATACATCTTGCGGTTTTTCTAAGATCCATTTGTCATCTTTAAGAATAAAAGTAAAAATGGTTTTGATTGCTTCGACAGAATCGTCTAAAAGGCCGGACTCTACAATACTTACTTCAACTGAATCAGGAGACTCAATACGATTAGTACGTTGAGTAATAACAACATTACTAACATCAGGCTGGAAACTATTTCCCATCATTTTAATTGCTAGCGGGATGGGTTTATTTTCATTATCTGACATAGTTGTTTCTGTTTGCTTATCACAAGCAGCTAATAATAAACAGGAAGAAAGAGCAATCGTTAATTTTAATCTATTCATTTTTAACCTTTATTTTTGTGAAATTCACTATCGATTATAAATTAAATAACAATATTTATCATAGTATATTAATCTGAAATTTTGTTTCTTATATAGTGTTTTCTAAATTATTTTGTAATTGATAGTTATGTCTAAGGAATATTTGTTATTAATGATAATATTAATCAAGCATATTTGTTTTTATTTGCCAGAATAGATACTTTATCATTTGAAAGAGAATGTTGAAATATCTATAATACTGTTGTCATTAGATGACAATCTGTAGTTTTTTGAAATTACTTGGTCAGTCGTGGCATTTTTTAACATTTACAAGTATAAAAAATGATTATTAATGACTAAGGCTCGATAATTGAAATTAGATAAAATAATAGAAAACAATTTAGAATAACTTTATAATATATTGGAATAACGCCTATCTGATAGAGTAATATTTCTACAATATAAAAACGAATTTAAATGTTTTACTTAGAAACTATTAGTAAATAAATATTTCTATATTTTAATTTAAATTTTTTAATAAAATTATTTATATTAATAAGTCATGTTATTGTCAAATTTTATTAATGTTATTCAAAAATCTAATCTTGCGATCGCTAACAAATAATCGTAATTATTAAATCAGAGATAATATACCTCTTCTTACTGAAGAGGTATGTCTAATTCAGTTAGATAACTGAGGAACGTTATTCTTGATTTCTATCGTGGCATCAATGATATTTGTAAATATTTTTTCAAAAGGTGGGTTTAAACCTATGTTGGTATTTATATCTGTGCCTTTTATATTGTCATTTAATATATCAGTTGTAGCATAGCCACAATTAATGTTAAAAATAGAGATGATAATAGCTAAAATTTTCAATAACCCTGTCATAAAATTATCCTCCAATGATAAGTGAAAATGACGATTAATTGTGCGCTATCTTTTTCAACATTGCAATAACATTTGTGAAATACTGTAAATTTTATTTATATAAGAGTATTTATTGTATTTTATATTTATTTTTGCTCTTTTATCTTGTTGTCAAATAGCTTGTTTGTTGGTTTAAATATTATAGTAAAATTTATTTGAAAAAATTGACTATTAAGATGAGAAATTATCATATGAAAATATTTTTACCATTTATTTTTTTATTTTTACTTATTTCTGGTTGTAATATTGTTCGACATGAACCAGCATCTGTTAAGCCTATTGAAAAAATTACGCCTCAAGTTAGACAAAATTGTGGAATAGGTTGTCCATTAGGAGGAAGTAATACCACGATACAACGTGTAGTCTACACGCTAAATAATAATAGTAATACTAAATTTGCAAATTGGGTTGCCTACTTAATAACGATGGATAGCTTAGGCAGCGGTAAGGATAGAAATTGGAAAAAAGATCCTAATTTAAGTAATGATGAAACTTTATCTCCAGCGGATTATATTGGTGCCAATAAAGCATTAAAAGTGGATAGAGGACATCAGGCGCCATTAGCTTCTTTGGCAGGTTTAGCGGACTGGCCAGCACTTAATTATTTATCTAATATCACCCCACAAGTCGCAGAACTTAATCAAGGCGTATGGGCGCGTTTAGAAGATCAAGAAAGAGCTCTCGCCAGAGCAGGTAATAAGGTATTTTCAGTAACAGGTCCTTTATATGAAAAAAATATTGGTAAGCTACCTAATAGCGACAAAAAACATCTTATCCCTAGTGGATACTGGAAAGTGACATATATAAATGACAGTCCTGAAAAATCTTCTTATGCTGCATTTATTATGGAACAAAGTACGCCACAGAGTGGGAGTTTTTGTCAATATCAAGTCACAGTAAAAGAAATTGAACAGAGAACTGGGTTAATTATTTGGAGTGGGTTACCAGAAAATATTCAGCAAGCAATAAAATCAAAACCAGGAAAATTAGTTGAAAAAATGGGTTGTAGTATAATTCATCCTAAATATTAATTGTAACTAAAACATAATTACATTTTGCTAAAATTAGTACTATCTAGTCAATAAAACTTAATTTTAAATATAATTATTTTATAATTTTAATTTGTTTTGCAATAGCAAAAATATATTATTTTAATTTTTTATAAAATATTTTTTTGGTGGATGATAACTAAATAAAACTCAATTGTTTTATCATTTAATAAATAATATAAAATAAATAGGAATAACTATATGAAGAAAATTTATTTATTATTTTTGATATTTTTATGGAGTAGTTTATCTAATGCGGTTGTAGTCGGTGATATTGTAACAATTCAACATAAATGGCCTGACAATGCTGCATTCAATAAAATATCTTTTTTCCTACAAGTTAATAATGATGGCGGCTCGAGATCAAATTATTATTGGGCGAATCAATTTAATTTTATAAATGGAGATACTGGTTTTATTGGATTACAAAATAGACAAAATGGCGTTCATGCATTTAATTATTCAATTAAACAAGCTAAAGGGTGGCGAAGTGGCAATTGTCGTTTTTTTTATTATGCTGATTCAGGCGTACAGTGTGAGGTTATTATTCAATGGAAAGCCGGGCATTTGTATCGACTGGATGTTAGTAAAGATGGAAATTTAGTTACTGGTTTGATTACTGATTTAATGGATGGAAAATCAACTACGATTGGTATTGTTGAAGTCCCAAATAATTATGGCAAATTAAATAATTCAAAAGGTTTTGTAGACGAATATTCTCATGGTCATAATCAATTAAAATCTTGTTATGATATCGGTGCCCAAGCTTCTATGTTTCGCAATCCTTTAGGCGATAATCGCATTCTAGCTAAACAACGTACTTACACTAGTGGTAACTGTAATAATATATTTGTCGTTCATGCAGCATGTAATGATGGAGAATGTATTAACACTATTAGTAATCTTAATGGCTCTATTCCTCCTAATATCCATAAAGTTACTATAAAGAATAGTCAAAATATTTTGGTGGAAGAAGTAGCTGCCGCTTTAAATTATAATGCTTTAATTGCTATAGAAACTTATGATGGAAGTTGGGCACCTAAAATTAATTTTCCGGATGCAAGAAAATATAAATTTAAATCAATATATATTAAATCTGATGCTAGCTATTCTTCAACCCTCTATTTTGATAATAAGCAGCTTAGAATAAATAAATCTGAAAAATTAATGTTTGTTTCTGATGGTAATCAATGGATTAGACAATAATTTATCATTGAAAAGCATTTTTATTAATAGCCACTGGTTAATACTAGTGGTTTTTTATTAAAGCTATTTTATATTAGTTAAGTTTTTATATATTTTTGTTTATTTGTTATTTTATTATATTAAATCTTGAAGTAGGTGATGCTTAAAATATATCAACACACCCTAAATCAATTAATTTTAATTAAACGAGCAATGGTTAATAGATTGAATTTTATAAATAAAAAATGTTTTAGCTAATTACTTACGCTAAATATACATTTATTTCGTTATTAATATTTTATATAGATTGTTGATTACCTCAATCAAATGAGTATAATTCTCATTTGCGCTTGCAGGAATTCCTATTTCAGCGATAGCTTTTCTATATTTGACAGGGAATATATATCGTTTTAGGTAAAACGTTAAACGTAAAGAGTTCGCATAAGTAACTATATAGTAAAAAATATAATTTTTACTATATAGGGTTTCTGTTTTTTTATCATGACCCAATATTGGCAAGTTATTTCCAATACATCATTGGTATGAATGAGTATTGGCTGCTTTTTTGCTCAGTTCAGTTTTTGCTGATTTATAGAAAATTAACTTTCCAGTCGGTCATTATTTACAACACCAGTCTTTTGTTTGAATAAAATATGAAAAATATCAAATATATGAGGGTACCATTTTGTGGCTCGTTATTGATGCTAACAATGAGTACTACAGCGCAAACAGCAACTGCTGAAATCAATAATACAAAAAATCAACAAGATACAATTGTCGTGCATGCAAAGTCACAAAATGACTTTCAATCTGGCGGAGATTCACTCGTGCCAGCCTATCTAGATGGCCATATTGCACATGGTGGTCGTCTTGGTATGTTGGGCGAGCAAAATGCCATGGATGTTCCATTTAATGTCATTGGTTATACGGCGAAAATGGTCAGCGATCAACAGGCAAAAACTGTTGCTGAGGTCGTCAATAACGATGCTGGAGTTCAGAGTGTACAAGGATTTGGTAATTTTGCCGAAACTTATCGTATTAGAGGCTTTAAGTTAGATGGTGATGATATGACACTCGGTGGATTGCCTGGCATTCTACCTCGTCAGATGGTGGATACCGCAATGATCGAGCGGGTGGAAATTTTCAAGGGTGCTAACGCATTAGTCAATGGTGCCGCTTCTTCTGGCGTCGGTGGTATTATTAACCTTGAACCCAAACGAGCTGAAGATATACCTATTACCCGTTTAGGTTTAGACTACACTTCACTATCACAAGTAGGTGGAATATTAGATGTTGGGCGCCGTTTTGGTGAAGATAATCAGTTTGGTGCGCGTTTCAATTTAGTTCACCGCGAGGGAGAAACTGCGGTAAAAAATGATAAACGCCGAACCACGTTAGCCACGCTTGCTTTGGATTATCATAGTAATCGAGTTAGAAGTTCATTGGATTTCGGTTATCAAAAGAAAACTTTTCACGGTGGTACCATGGGAGTGAATATTAGTGGCGTCGATTTTATCCCACTAGTACCCAAGAACAGACACAATTATAGTCAAAAGTGGGGTTATAGTAATATAGAAAACCAGTTTGGTCTGGTACGAGCTGAATATGATCTAGCTGATAATTGGATAATGTATGCTGGGGCGGGTGGTCAACGTAGCCAAGAAATAGGTACCTATAGCTCACCGAAAATATTAAATCGCAAAGGTGATGCAACAGTAAGCCGGCTTGATACCAAACTTTTTACTGATTCGTTTAGTGCTATGGCAGGCGTAAGGGGGCAGCTTGCAACCGGCTTTATCACTCATCGCTTGAATATGGGATATTCTGCACAAAATAAACGTAATAGGATGGCATGGCGAAGGTCTACTAATGATCCTATTACCAATATTTATCATACTCATGATGTTGCTATGCCGGATAATACCATTTTTGGTGGTAACTATTCTGATCCATTAACAACTGGTCGTGCCTTTACTCAGGGTTGGTTATTAAGTGATACATTGAGTGCCTTTGATAATAAATTACAATTATTGATAGCTGCACGTCATCAGAAAGTTGAGGTTCGTAATTATAATAATGAAACCGGTGCTGAAGAACGTGATGCACGGTATAGCAAGAGCCATTGGATGCCTACCTATGGGTTAGTTTACAAACCATGGCAGCAAGTTGCTTTATATGCCAATCATACTGAAGCCTTGCAACCGGGAAGCATAGCACCAAAGGACGCATCAAATTATGGTCAAAGTACAGGTATTGCCTATTCCCAGCAAAATGAGATAGGGATGAAAATGGATTTTGACCGGATCGGCGGCACATTAGCATTATTTGAAATTAAAAAACCGTCTGCACTTTTGGATAGTGTCACAAAACGTTATAGCCTTGCAGGTCAACAACGTAATCGAGGTATAGAATTAAACATATTTGGTGAACCGGTATTAGGTTTGCGATTGAATACTAGTGCAACTTGGTTAGCTCCAGTGTTAACAAAGACACAAGATAGAGTCAATGATGGTAATGATGCGATTGGAGTACCGCGTTTTAACATGGTTATAGGCGCTGAATATGATATTCAATCAATAGACGGTTTAACGGCAATCATGCGGATAAATCATACTGGTTCCCAATATGTAAATATAGAAAATAGTAGAAAACTTGCTAGCTATACCACTTTGGATTTGGCAATGCGTTACAATATGCAAGTTAATCATAATCAAAATGAGATGGTTTGGCGGGTTGGTATTGATAACTTAACTAATGAAAAATATTGGTCTGGCGTTGAAGACTATGGTACTTATATTTTTCAGGGTACACCGCGTATTTTGAAGGTTTCTGTCAGTTATGATTTTTGATTTATCCTTAAGTTTATTACGCCATGATAAAGTATTGGCTTAAAACTTGAATTTACTTAGTATTAAAAATTTATTTGTTTTGGCATATCATCTAAAGCGGCTACAAATGGTAGCCGTTTCTTTTGTAGTCTACTAACTAGTAATTTACTTTCTAATAACGATTAGCGTCTTATCCAGTTTTTTTATCTAAGAGAGGACAGCAAACTAATTGTTTAGCAAAAATAATTAAGAATAAATATATTCAATTTTATTTGTTAGCGTAATTTACCGATATAGAAAAAAAAATTAAAATGCATTTTAAATGCAACTTATTAAGAGATGATTATGAACAAGCTTATTTGTTACAAACAATTTACTATTTGGAATAAGGCCACAATCCCTTTAGGACTAATGGAACGGCATAATACCCAAGAGGGTATATGGGCTCAATTGACGATATATCGAGGCAGTTTGCAGTTTGTCATATTTGATGAGAATGGTAATGAGCAGCAGCAACATTTTGATGTAAAATGTCAACCAATTCAAATTCAGCCTCAAATGTGGCATAAAATAGCATCTGTTAGTGATGATATTGAGTGTCAACTCTCTTTTTATTGCCGCGAAGAAGCACTTTTTTATAAAAGAAATGGCCTTACACTTCCACATTCAGAAGTTTGTGTTCTTTCACAAATTACCAAACCATGTAAAGTATTAGATTTGGGATCAGGCAGGGGTCGTAATAGTTTTTTTTTGGCATTACAAGGTTATGCTGTGACTGCAATGGATATCAATCCTCAACATATTAATGCCATTGAAATAGTAAAAAAATCAGCTGATTTTAAGCAGATAAAAACAGCAATCTATGACATTAATGATCAGGCTTTGACAGAAAATTACGATATAATTATTTCAACCGTGGTATTGATGTTTTTACAGAGAAATAAAATCGCTAAGATTATTGAGGATATGCAAAATCATACTAATGTTAGTGGTTACAATTTAATTGTTTGTGCAGTTGAAACAGATGATACTCCTTATGAAATTTTACCTTTTAATAGTTTCTTAGCACCTAGTGAATTAATAAATTATTATAAAGATTGGGAAATCATCAAATACAATGAAGAACCAGGGCATTTACATAAAACTGATAAATTTGGTAATCGCATCAAATTGAATTTTGCCACATTGATTGCTCGTAAGAAGCGGTTAAATAAAGTTTAATTGAACTTAGCAAAAAAATATTTTTCTAACTATTTCTCTTATAGTTAAGATATAAACTATGTTCGGTGAAAAATTTTTATATTAAACTTTATTTTTGTACGAAGGAGAATATGACAGTGAAAAATTATTTTTTTGCAATAATTCCTTTTTTCTTATTGGTCGGTTGTGTCAGCTCAGATGATTATCAACAACAGTATTATAAAAAGAAGCGAGAAGAGTATCAAATGGGGGTTGGTGTAGTAAGAACTGACAGTCAACGAAGGGCTATCATGTCAGGTGAAAAGCCTGATTGGTCAGAATTACCAGAATCTCGGGTATCTAAAGAAAATTAAATAAATTATTAATAATCAAGTCTAAATATTTCTCTTGGTTGTTGTGCATTGAAAAGAGTATTTTGATGCACAGTTAATAAAATTTTACTAACAATATAAACTGTTTAATTATTATAAGTTATTGTTGCTTATATTTTAAGATTTAATTACTAAGAAAATATTTGGCATTGCATTACACTGAATATTTATGTTATTGAGAAATAAAATTTCGTTGTTTGCTATTATGGTAAATTATTTTTTATTTAGTATAATATCAATTATTAAAAAATAATAAACCCATTCAATTAAAAAAATTAATTTTTAATTTAAATGTGAATATTTTTAAAGGAATTTAGTTTTTTTTAAGTGAAAATTTTTCAAATTAAAACATCTATAATTTAAATTATTTATAAATTAATGCGTGATATGAAAATAAAAAATGTCTCAATAAAAAAATAATTTGATTTTACTTGATTAAATGTCGTTATTAATTTAATAATCTCAATGGTCTACTAATTACTTATATTTATTTAGTTAATGAAATATTTTTCTGACAGATGCTTTGTTAAATCATATGATTAATTAAGGGATTTATAAGATGAAAAATAATTTCTTATTAATACTGTTTATATTAATTGTTGTAACTGCATTTTCAAGTGTAAGTTCTAATCGTGAATCGATGCATGGATTTATTTATACACCTAAAAGCCGTTCGGTTTTATGCTGGATAGAACAGAATAAAGATTGTGGTAGTGCTAGTAGTGACCCAATGTCGATTGAAGGGATGAGAGGTTTTCCACAATATGGTGCCAAAGATGGTAGAATAGCCAGCGGTGATAATTTTTGGTTTAACCAATTAGATCAGCAAAATATCAATCGCTGGCAAAAAAATAATATTAAAGTAGGTAAAAATATATTTGAATGGTTTCTAACACAGCCAAATCATACGATAAGTTGGGAGTTTTATATTACGAAGCAGGACTGGGATCCAAACGCTCCATTAACACGCAATTCGTTTGAATCAAAACCATTTTGTTTACGATACAATAATGGAAAAAGATTAACTGTTGATGAGATGAAAATTGAATGCGATGTGCCAAAACGTAGTGGTTATCAAATTATTTTAGGTTTATGGACAATAGCTGATACTGATTCAGCTTTTTATCAAGTTATAGATGTAAATATATCAGACAAATAATAGTCAAATAGTTAGTAAAAATTTTGTCATTTTCGATAAAAAGTTAATAAATTACTGCTTATTCATTAATATAATTATCAGATATAAAATATATATTATTTTTTACAGATAAATTATAATGTTTTCTATTATTTTTCATTTTATAATTAAAGTTTATGATAATTTTGATGAAAAATTTATTATATTATTGGTATCATTATGGGGTTTTTAAATACTATATATTAAAGAAATAGTGAATAAATATATTTTTAATGGTTATTATATATGGCATATTTTGTATATAAATAATGTTTTTTAAAAAACCTTAAATTTGGTAATTTATTAACTTTGTTTTGTAGTGTTAATATTGTTTTTTAAAAAATAAATTTAAAGATGCTCTTGATTCAATATTAATATTATTCAAAAATAAATATGGAGTAAATAAATTATGGCCATTCAACGTGGTATTCGTAATAATAATCCAGGGAATATTGACTATAATCCTATTAATAAATGGCAGGGTGCCTTACCACATGATCCTTCAATTGAAAAAAGATTTTGTCGATTTGAATCTCCTGAATGTGGTATTCGCGCTATAATGGTTTTACTGAGAACATATCAACAAAAGTATGGTTTAAAAACTATATCCGATTTAATTAATCGATGGGCACCAAATAATGAAAATAATACTAGCGCATATATTATAAGTGTATCCAATAGCATGAATTTACCACCTAAGTCAGTTGTTAATATAAAAGATAAAGCAACATTGATTAGTTTAGTAAAAGCTATAATATTTTATGAAAATGGTCAGCAGCCTTATAATGATACAATTTTTGATAAAGCGTATAACATAATATAATTAAATTTCATTAATCTTATTTAATAACAAAATAAATTTTATTCTATAAACAAAAATATATTCATTGTAAGATTATGGCTAAATATGTTTTTTTTGTTTTTTATTAGTATGGTTTTTAGTGAAAATAATTATCTATAATTAAAATAAAATTATAGATTGAGGAGTTGCTTTATTATTAACAGAAATAAAGATTATACATTTTTTTTATTAATTATATTTAGTAAAATATTTAATCATCGAATACTTTTCTTTGCAATATTACTGCCAATTTTCAATTTTATTTTGAGCATTAACAAAAAATTAAGTTAGTGCTCATTATTTTTGTCAACTGAAAGATATCAATCCTTTCGACCCACTAATTTTATACAGACAAAATTTTAACTATTGTTAATCAGGCTACGAAAGCCAGGATCGGCTTGGTGATTATAAAAAGTGACCCTAATTTAACAAAGTATAAAAATAAATATAAATGTTAGTTAAGTTAAATTAATAGTATGTTTGTTCCTTTTTCTAGACAGTGTTTTAATAAAATAGCGGTAGCGATTATTTATCAAAATAGTATGACTAGAAATGGTATGATTATGATAAAGTAGCATAAAAATTGCGCTAAATTCTCTTTTAATGGATATAGTTGTAAAAATTATTTTCTTTTAAGTGTAATCCCTTGCTATTTGATAATGTAATTGACTCTAAATTCTGAAAAATTGATAAAAGCAGTTGTTATACCATTATTAATAATTTTATAAAATTACTGTTTAAATATCGATTAACCACAAAGCTATTGCGTTAATGGAATTACAATTCATTAATAAAATTAACAAATGCAATTAATTGTGAATTTATTATTAATTATATATAATTGATATATTGTAACCCTTTATTGATTAGGATTATTGCTATTATTTATTGTGATAATAAATAGTAATAAATTATGTAAATAAACTGAGAGATTATTGATAGTTTATTCTGCTAAATTATAAAAATGGAGCTATAAATAACTTGGTAATGAAAAGTAAGCGTATAGTCAAAGTTTTGACCTTAATTATTTAGGTGTAAGAAGTAGAGTGTATGAGAAGTAATGCTTTTGTAAGGGTAGGTATCAAACACTTATATGGAGATGATATGCGAAAGTTGTTTATGATGTTATTGGTGCTGATGATAGTGGGTTGTTCGTCAAAAACCCCTATCGTTGATAGAGGTGATTATTATATCGATAAATCTTTTTCATCGATAAGCCAAGATGATCGAGTGAAATTTTTAATATTTCATTATACGGCAGTAAATGATGCTCGCTCATTACAGATTTTAACTCAAGCTAAAGTAAGTGCTCATTATCTTATTCCAGAAATACCGAAAATAAAAAGTGGAAAACCGGTTATATTTAATCTTGTTCCGGAGGATAAAAGAGCATGGCATGCGGGTTTAAGTAATTGGAATGGTAGGCTTAATCTTAATGACAGTTCTATCGGCATAGAAATAGTCAATAAAGGGTTTACTGAAGATATGCTCGGCTATAAGGTCTGGTATCCTTTTAATGAACAGCAAATTTCCGCTATCATTGTTTTAGCTAAAGATATTATAAAAAGATATAACATAACCCCAGATAATGTTTTAGCACATAGTGATATTGCTCCATTGAGAAAGTATGATCCAGGTAAAAATTTCCCATGGAAACGTTTAGCTGACCTTGGTATTGGAGCTTGGCCAGATGAAATGACGGTTAAGAAATATCTAGCAGGGCGATCACGCTATGCGCAGGCTAGTGTGTCGATTATCCAAAAATATTTACAGAAATATGGTTATGATAAAATTCCTCAAACAGGCGAGCTTGATGAGGAAACACGTAGAACAATTAGTGCATTTCAGCTTCATTTCCGCCCAGCTAATATAAGTGGTAATGCGGATGCTGAAACCGAAGCTATTGCCCGTGCATTAGTTGACAAATATAGAAATCAGAGTAGTTAGTGGCTAAGAATGATTAACGGTTTTATATAACATAATTGTATTTTATAAATTAAGCCCCTGACAATAGAATATTGATTGTCAGGAGTTTTTATGATCAATAGAGATATATTAGCTATTTTTATTGACCTAATATTATGTTGTTATTTAGTCGATACATTATTAAAAGAGTACTTTATAAACGTTGTGATTAATTTTGATTAGAAATATGTCAAATATAGTTGCAAAATTTTCTTATATTTACAGTTTTTTTCAAACTCTACATATTCTAAATATTAAATAACATTGATAATAAAATTTATGAATAAAATAAATATTCATAACAGTAATTTATTTTGCATTTATTATAATGAAACGTATTTAAACCAACTTGAAGGTAGTAATAATGAAATTTGTAAAATGTGCACTTTTATCGATAGCATTAATTTCATTTGGTAGTATGGCTGCTTCTACTCCAATGAATACAAGTAGTCAAACTAATGTTGGACAGGAACAAGTCAAAACTAAACAAATATCTCATACTGGCAAAGTAAAAGCGAAAAAAGCTTCTCATATTAAATCTGGAGCAAAAAAAGCACCAAATAAAGTCATGACTAAAGCAAATTAATTTTGTTCTAATAGCCATAAATTAAAATAACGGCCGCATATAGTAGCGGCCTTTATTTTTGTATCTATCTCTATATTAAAAAATTAAAAATCATTGATGATGATAGTAACTAATGCTGATATTGTTAACTATTGATTAATGATTTTTATTGAATGTTATTAATACATTTGATAAATATCTATGCCTTACCATATAAAAATAATGAATTTTATTTTCAATGAAATAATTATTATTTTATTAGATATTGTCAAATGGATATAAATATTTATCTTAAATTATAAGATAATAGATTTTTAATGTGGAAAATATAAACCCTATTTTGATATAAAATTGATGTAATTATTTATGTATGATATAGAATAAGGAAAATTATCATAGGCTGGCTTTGTTTAATAAATCTAAATTAATGTTCAGTCGATGAATTATTGAGTTAGAAGATATAGTTGGTTGTGAATTATTTGATAAACGTTCTAATAGTTCGAAATTAGAAATAAATGAAAATAGAAAAATTTTTTCCCAACTGAAACATTGTTATATTCTTATTTTCGGTTGAGAAATTTTGCATTTTTACTGAGGAAAGAAAAATAATCTTCAATTATAAAACTGGCTTTAAATTAATTAATTTCTGACGACACAATAGCGGATGTTATTAGCAAAATAAAAGTTATTTACCCTATGTTGGAATAAATATTATTGATACGAATTTATTTGAAATGCGTTCTAAACTGTTAGTTAAACATGCAGATTTTATATAGGATCACTGATAAGTAATATTGCCGCTGGGATTAGTTACAATATAGCTTGTGAATCTACAGCCTAGGATGGCTCATCGTAAATATTATACGGTTAATAACTTTTGATAAATAGACAATATTTATTATCTGTGATTAATTTTTCCCGCCTTTCCGCTTAACATGAAAATCAACATGTTAATTTAATTGCATGCAGTAAAATTATTTTAACTAAGAGCTTTTTATCATGCTTGATTTTTGCAGAGTAAGGACTGGATATTACCTATGTTTCTGAGTATGTCGCAAGGCCAATGTTATTATTTGGTCGACTAGAAGGTTTAGATGTTATCATACTAAAATTTGTTAATATTCATTCTTTGATGCGCTATTATAGCACAGGCTTTGTTTGTCAGAGTATTATAAATATTATCTTAACCGCCTTAACAGAGTAGTTTGGTTATTGAGTGTAATATATTTTTTATAAAAATATCCCAGATAATTTTTATCTGGGATTAATATTAAAATTTATTAAAAATAATAGACTAATCCTAAACCTAAAACATTGTCGGTACTAATGCCATAATTTTCAGTAAATTTGTTCTTATCCAATAAATTAATTTTATAATCTAGCAATGCAGCAAAATTCTTATTAAAATAGTAGAATGAACCTAGCGATATGAATTTGTTTAAGTAATTATCGCCATATTCGCCAAGATCTTTTCCTTTAGCTTGAATATAAGCAAATGATGGTTTCAAACCATAATCGAATGTATATTGAGCGACAATTTCAAAAGTTTCCGTTTTAGGTGCAATATTGGTATTGATCGAACCAAAAGGGGTCATATTACGTGTTTCAATGTAAGTTGATGCCAAATAGACGTTATTAGCATTATATTTGGCTCCAATACTCCAAGCTTCTGCGCGTTTTCCATTAGCATAATAATAAGCTATGTCATTATTGATATTATGTGAATTACTATAACTTCCGCCAAAATTTAGTCCAAAATCGGTATTATAAATGACTGATAGACCGTAGCCGTCACCGTTATTTTGCTTGGCTGCACTTACACCTGATTTATTATTAGTTGTATTTTTTCCTTGGTATTGTAATGCAATGTTTAATCCATCAATATAGCCAAAGAAATTGTTGTTGCGATAGGTAAGTAGGTTTCTATTTCTACCGTTCATGTAATTATCAGCCATTGAAATGCCATCATCCCAAAACATAGGCAAAACATCAATCCAGCCGTCAATGTGATATAGCACACCATAATTACGGCCATAATCAACGGAACCTAAATATTTATGATTAATTCCAACATAGGCTAATCGATTTTTATCTATATGGTTATCCTCAGTTTTATTAGTCATTGTTTCCCATTCAAATTGACCAAATCCAGTGAGGTTAGCAGAAATTTCTGTGCTGCCTTTAATTCCAACACGAACTCTTGAATCATCCCCACCACTTTTACCTTTACCAATATGATTTCGCACATCAATTTTTCCATACAGATCTAACTTATTTCCATCTTGATTATATATTTCAGCGCCATTGGCAATATTATTTATGGAAAATACTAACGTTAACAATACAATACGCCTTATTTTCATTCTATTCATCCTCTTCTCTTGTTTGTTTTGTTTTTGTTAATTTTAAGCGCTTTAATTTGTTGTAAATATTTTATGTTTTTGTTTCATATAAAGACAATAAAAATATATATATTTATGATCAGGCGCAAAATTTATAGCTAATTGGTATAATTTATTAAAAAAAAGCAACAAAAATAACATATTAATATCGTAATAAATTGAGTTTTTAAATCGAATTATATTTCCTATTATTTTTTATTTTCATAAATTAATTTTATATACTCTATTTTAATTATAATAAATTTTTATTTAGAATTTATTATGTATAAATTGACGAAAGGATAAATATGGCAGTTATTTTTTCAATGTTTTTTTATTTTGTTTTCTTTTCTTTACAATAAAATATATTTCTCTTTTTCATATTATTTGTTGGACAATATTCTGACATAAAGTATCAATAATGAAACTTTGTTTATAATTTAAAATTGACTTTATTTTTTATAACTCTAATATTTCCTATAGATAAAATTAATAAGATTGTTTATTTGTTAAGGCTTTTATAAATATATAGTTTAATCAGATAGATAGTTATTTTAAAGTTTACACATTTTTTTTATTAATATATTTTTTTGTATTGAGTTATGGTTCTAAATTAGTCTCAGATATTAATTTTAGGAGATAGTTTATGATAAAAATGAAAAATCTTATAGTAATGGTTTTTCTTTTTGTAGTTTCATTTGGTGTTTTCGCTCAAGAGGTTATTACTGCCTCAGCAATAAGTCTTAATGAGGCCATTGAAAATTTAGAGAATAAAGCGAAAGAGAAAGATTCTACTATTGTGAAAATAACTTCTGCAGGAGGACAAAATTACGTAAGAGCAAGTGCTATCATAGAGAAAAATAAATAATTAGTTGTGTGTGCCGATTATTTACCCTTCGTTTCTTAGTATCCTCTATTATAGGGGATACTATTTTTTATTTCGATAATTCATATTTATAACTATTATCAGAGTTAACTTAAATACTAAATATAACTAGGTTCTATTATTAATATTTAAAAATCATCCATTATATTATTTAACTTAAATATAACATTTTTAACTTAGTTAGGGTGCTTTTTATACTGTTAACCTGTCATCACGATTCAATTAATGTTATTAACCTATTCTTTATTAGCGGAATTTTATTCTGACATAATGCGACTAACCACAATTAAACAGATTTCTCATGCAAAGAAAATATTAAAATAAAAATATTATAAATATTTATTTTTCCAATGTTGTTTTTTTCATCATAATAATGAAACTATTTCATAGAGTAACTTAATGATTTTTTTTGATTATCTTTAACAAATTATTTCTTCTTGTTTGGCAATTAATCACCTAAAAATTCGTTTATTATTAATATTGCATCAAAATTGACTATTATTATTCTTACTCTTTAACGAAAGGAATATTGATATGCTTTGGAAGAATACTTCCACCCAGTTTGGTCATATATCAATTTTAATTCACTGGTTGGTTGCGCTTACTGTTTATGGAATGTTTGCGTTGGGGCTTTGGATGGTCTCTTTAAATTACTATGATACTTGGTATCATAAAGCGCCAGAAATTCATAAGAGTATCGGCTTTGTTTTGTTCTTGCTGATGATGTTTCGTGTTCTATGGCGCTTCATTTCACCACCACCAAAAGCACTAGATAGCTATAGCAACTTAGTAAAGATAAGTTCTACTCTCGTCCAAATTTCTCTTTATTTACTTTTATTTGGCATATTTATTAGTGGTTATTTAATTTCTACTGCTGATGGTCAGCCTATTTCAATATTCGGTTATTTTGAGATCCCGGCAATATGGTCAGATGAGGGAGTACAGGCTGATAGTGCAGGTGTTGTACATCTTTATTTGGCTTGGACACTTATTATTGTTTCAATTCTTCATGCGATTGCAGCATTGAAACATCATTTTTTTGATCGTGATATTACCTTAAAGCGCATACTTGGAATTCGTTCAAGAAACTAACTTATTGGAGATAGTTATGTTGAAAAATTTTTTTTTAGCTATAGTAACCACAATTTTGCTATCGAGCGTTAATTCAGCAATAGCCGCAAATTATAAAATTGATAATGAAGGTCAACATGCTTTTGTTCAGTTTCGCATCCAACATTTAGGGTACAGTTGGGTTTATGGTAGTTTTAAGAATTTTACCGGTAGTTTCACCTTTGATGAAAAAAATCCACAAAATGATCAAGTTAAGGTGGTGATCAATACTGCAAGCATTGATACTAATCATGCAGAACGCGATAAGCATTTACGTAGTACCGATTTTTTTAATGTAAAAAAATATCCTGAGGCAACTTTTATTTCCACTAAGGTCAGTCAAGTCAAGGGTGCTTATCATATAGATGGGCAATTGACGTTAAATGGTGTAACAAAACCGTTAGTACTTAATGCTATCTTAATCGGAAAAGGTGACGATCCATGGGGGGGTTATCGGGTAGGTTTTGAGGCAACTGGAAAAATTAAATTGAAAGATTTTAATTTTAAAAAAGATCTCGGACCTAAATCGCAAGAAGCTGAACTTATTATTTCTCTTGAAGGTGTTAAGTTACCTTAAAATAAAAGTAATATTGAAAGAGCCTGTATTGGCTCTTTCAATTATGTTGGAAAAATAACAGTATATTAAACAAACTATTTTTAATTCATGACTATTTAATGAATAGTAACTTGATTGTATTTAAATTTTATTTTTACTCTGTAACAACTAATAAGCAATAAGGTATTACTGTTAATTTTTACCAGCAATATGAAAATTTTTTTTACAATTATTCTCTTTAAATTTTCATTATACTCAAGTTTATTGGTTTTAATTTTGCTATGCTGATAATTAAAAACAGAGAGAAGGACGTTATATAATGAGATTTAATCTATTAATTTTCTTCATCAGTTTTTTGTTGTTGGGTTGTGAACAACAATTAAAACTAAATGGCGAAAATAAGCAATTATTACGTTCTTCTATTGCTGAAGTACGAGATTCTCTTTCTTTTGAAAAGCAGCAACAATTTGACGAAGCTATTGATATTACTATGTTTAATAGTATTAATTTTGATGAATATCGTCAACTTGGTGAAAGCGCTGCTTCAAGAGCATTGGAAAAACGGATTTGCCGCACCTTAGATGGTAAAACAGCAGAACAAGTTATTAATGAAGCAAAAAATATAAAAATAGATCGTCTGGCGTTTGATGAACATTTGCTTTTTTAATTAAATAACTTACGATTTTAAATATATTTTCGTTTATTAATTTAGCTGATCGATTTTATTATTTATCAACTTAAACAAAAACTAAACCATAAGTAACACTATAATTGGAAAAGCTATTTAGCTTCATTATAATCTGCCCGAGTTAATATTAATTTTAATATTAAGCACGGTGCAGTATCTCGTTAGGCGAGGCTCCTATACAAACATAGGTTGCTGATCTGACGACGTCGAGAGACGCCCAAGATCAGGACAGGATATATCGAGTCAAGGTGTATCCCCATGTAACTTCCTGCTGGTTTCAGGATACGTTGTATAGTGCTAAAACTGAGACGTTGAGATAGCTTAATATTCTCGCATCTGGTTTTGCCCCTATTTGAGAACTGTTTGCAGTTTATAACAGTGATAGGGTTTCGAAAATGAAGTTAACATCCCTACAAAAAACGGCGCCCAGCGTGGTGTGTCCGGCCAATAGTCATGCAGAAAATTTCAATGAGCAGCATCATAATAATTTTGATGAAGTAAAAGTTAGTGCTTATATGAGTCAATCCTATATCGCTGTTTCTATGAATGATTCTGTTGCTGCTATTAAAAATAATCTGGCTAATATAATTACCGGCGATCAGATCCCGACTTATCTTTATGTTACTGATAAAGATAAATATCTAAATGGCCTGTTATTGATGAAAACATTATTAACCTCATCGGATGAACTACTTGTCTCAGATATTATGAGACGTGATTTCTTTTCTGTTTCACCAGAACAATCACGTGAAGAGGTTTTTGCTCTGCTTAATCATTGTGATGTTGATTCTATTCCGGTTGTGGAGTTTTCTAAACTAAAAGGGGTATTGCGCGCTCAAGATATCGCTGAATTAATTGAGGATGAGAACACCCAAGATGCCCACCTGCAAGGGGCAACACTACCTTTAGAAGTGCCTTATATGTCAACCAGCCCAATAACATTATGGCGTAAACGCGTTGTTTGGTTATTGATGTTATTTGTGGCTGAAGCTTATACTGGTACAGTATTGAAAGCCTTTTCCGATCAGCTGGAATCGGCTATTTCATTAGCTTTTTTTATTCCTTTATTAATTGGCACTGGTGGTAATAGTGGTACTCAAATAACTTCTACTTTAGTTAGGGCAATGGCGCTAGGAGAAGTGAGTTTACGTAATTTAGGTGCAGTGCTTAAAAAAGAGATATCTACGTCCTTTTTAGTGGCATTAACGATAGGTTGTGTTGGCATATTTCGTGCTTGGATCCTGGATGTTGGCTATCAAGTTACCCTTGTTGTTGGTTTGACTATGATGGCAATTACTGTGTGGAGTGCGATCGTTTCTTCTATTATTCCAATGGTACTAAAACGATTGAATATTGATCCTGCTATTGTTTCTGCT
Organism: Arsenophonus sp. aPb; assembly: GCF_029873475.1. Lineage (NCBI taxonomy): Bacteria > Pseudomonadati > Pseudomonadota > Gammaproteobacteria > Enterobacterales > Morganellaceae > Arsenophonus > Arsenophonus sp. aPb. The sequence goes on along the minus strand of NZ_CP123499.1, from coordinate 2,425,325 downwards.
CCATTTATTGCTACTTTTATAGATGGCACAGGATTAATTATTTACTTTGAAATTGCTAAGATGATTATGACTGATTTAGCTTGATCAACACGGGAGAGTGAATTGCTCTCCTATTGATTTTGCCAAACGAGATATTGACCACATTTTTTGCAAATATACTCCCCTTTCCCGTGTTGGATTTTGTTGTGCCGGCGTAGGGTCAATTGATGTGATAGGTCGCACTGGCAATGGTAATGAAAGATCTGCTTACGAATGGAGGTTAATGCAAACTGATGTGTTGTCTGCGGTAGAACTTCGAGGATCACTGCCATCATCCATTTCCATTCTTTACCATGCGGGGCTGTTTTACCAAAACAGTGATAAACCAATAAGTGGGCTAACTCATGGGGAATAACTTGATTGATAAAAATCTCACCATTTTCAATCAGTAAAATCGGGTTAAGCCGAATTTCCCATGCTTGTAGATGGGCACTACCGGCAATGGTTCCTCGCTGTCGGTAATTGATCAACGGTTCTGTAAAGGTTTTTTCCAATTTAGTACTCGCTGTAGCCAGTTTGTTGCGCAATACTCGCATGACAATCTGTTGTAAAGCAATCGGTACTCGCTGTGATTTCATATTATTAACATAGTTAAATGGACAAAGAGTAAGTTCAGAACAAAAGAAATTAACTTATTATGGTCTTTATTAAATAAGTATTAGAAAAATTCAATAACCAATTGTTATTTTTACCTGGATCTAAAACAGCAAAAGGGAGAGTTATCTAACTGTCCCTTTTGCTGTTTTAACAAGATAAAATCGACTACTCGTTAGTTAAACCTGCGGCTGCACGAAGTTCAGCAACTTTATCTGTTTTTTCCCATGGAAATTGAGAACGGCCAAAATGTCCATATGCTGCGGTTTGACGGTAAATAGGTTTTAATAAATTGAGCATTTTGACTAGACCATAGGGACGTAGATCAAAAATTTCATGCACTAAATGAACAAGCGTTTCATTGGCTATTTTTTCTGTACCGAAAGTTTCTATCATGATGGATGTTGGCTCAGCGATACCAATCGCATAGGAAATTTGAATTTCACAGCGATCAGCCAGTCCTGCGGCAACAATATTCTTTGCTACATAGCGCGCAGCATAGGCAGCAGAACGATCGACTTTAGAGGGATCTTTACCAGAAAAAGCACCACCACCATGGCGAGCCATGCCACCATAAGTATCGACGATAATTTTACGGCCGGTTAAGCCACAATCGCCCATTGGGCCGCCTATAACAAAACGACCTGTGGGATTAATAAAATATTTGGTATTTTTGTGTAGCCATTCTGTCGGTAATACTGGCTTAATAATTTCGTCCATTACGGCTTCTGATAAGGTGTCTTGTTTAATTTCCTCAGCATGCTGAGTAGATAAGACAATGGTATCAATGCCCACGATTTTATTATTTTCATATTGGAAAGTAATTTGGCTTTTAGCATCTGGACGTAACCAAGGTAAGGTACCATTTTTTCGCATTTCAGCTTGGCGTTCGACTAAGCGGTGGGCATAAGTTATTGGCGCCGGCATAAGAACATCGGTTTCGTTATTAGCATAACCAAACATGATCCCTTGATCGCCAGCGCCTTGTTCCAAAGGATTTGCGCGATCTACGCCTTGATTTATATCAGGAGATTGTTTGCCAATTGCACTGATAACAGCACATGAGTTGGCATCAAAGCCCATATCGGAGCTGGTATAGCCGATTTCACGTATTGTACGCCGCGTAATTTCTTCTATATCTACCCAGGCGCTAGTCGTAATTTCACCGCCAACCATTACCATACCTGTTTTTACATAGGTTTCACAGGCAACGCGTGCATTTGGATCTTGCTCAAGAATTGCATCGAGAACCGCGTCTGAAATTTGGTCAGCAATTTTATCAGGATGACCTTCTGAGACTGATTCAGAAGTGAAAAGATGTGTGGTCATAGATGTTTTATTACCTTAAAAATTCGGAGAAACTAAATTAGATGTATTACCATCCAGACGTCCATTTTAATGTTAATTTAGCGCTATGGCTAGCGGTTTTTTATATTTGTTTATCGTTAAAAAACGGATTGGCAGAATAGAAATAAATTTGTTGATGTTTTATTCAATTTGATTTTGCATTTTTCTTATAATAAAGGTATAAACAGCGCGATAACTGATGAACCTTTTTCTCATCAGGCGTTATGCGGTAGTATCGATATTGATGCTACTTCTCAATTTAAAATGGTTACATTCCGAGATTGAATGTTATAAAGCCATGTTTTGAGGTGAATGGGTAATGTTCCATTATCAGCAAATAGCAAATTACCAATTATCACAGCTTAATGTCTGTGTACCCGCTTCTATTTCCTTTCTCTATATTACGGCTGCTAGACAAAATTATAGGTCGTACTCGAGACAGACTAAAATCATTTATTGATAAGTTATTTTGTAACTTTCAATAACAGAATGATTGTTGAATTGTCATTAATCCATTTTAAATAGAGTTATTGCTGTTTCCTGCAGTTTTAAAATTTGCACAGAATATTATCTTGTTAGATATGATAAGTTAGGAAAGAAGTGAAACTCATACTCCATTTCAGGAGATAACTATGAAGAATAATATCGCGCGTAAAATGCAACAAACCTACAATATTGCATATTGGGGAGGTGGCTATTACCAAGTTAATGAACAAGGTAATATTAGTGTGTGTCCAAATCTTGACCAACCTGAAGCGAAAATTGATTTAGCCGCATTAGTTGAACAAGTACAGGAAGAACAGCAACATCTACGTTTGCCGGCACTTTTTTGTTTTCCGCAAATTTTACAACATCGATTGCGATCAATTAATGCTGCATTTGCACGGGCGCGTCGCGATTATGGTTATCAAGGTGATTATTTTCTTGTCTACCCAATTAAAGTAAATCAGCAGCGACGAGTGATTGAAACTTTAGTGAGATCAGGTGAACCTTTAGGTTTAGAAGCTGGCTCCAAAGCAGAATTAATGGCTGTATTAGCCCATGCTGGTATGACGAAATCAGTGATTGTTTGTAATGGTTATAAAGATCGGGAATATATTCGTTTAGCATTGATCGGCGAAAAACTTGGTCATAAAGTCTACTTAGTGATTGAAAAAATGACTGAAATTGACCTAGTTCTGGATGAAGCGAAAAGATTAGATGTTATTCCTCGTTTGGGAGTAAGAGCGCGTTTGGCATCACAAGGTTCTGGGAAATGGCAAGCGAGTGGTGGTGAAAAATCAAAATTTGGTTTGGCAGCCGCTCAGGTTTTGCAGTTGATTGATACATTAAGAAGTGTCGGGCGTTTGGAAAGTTTGCAATTATTACATTTCCATTTAGGTTCTCAGATGTCTAATATCCGTGATATTGCGACAGGCGCTAGAGAGTCAGCTCGTTTTTATGTTGAGTTACATAAATTAGGTGTCAAGATTGAGTGTTTTGATGTTGGCGGTGGTCTTGGCGTTGATTATGAAGGTACGCGTTCACAGTCGGATTGTTCTGTCAACTATGGTTTAAATGAATATGCCAATAATGTTATCTGGGCGATAGGTGAAGCTTGTGATGAACATGGGCTAGGGCATCCAACGGTGATCACGGAATCAGGTCGAGCGCTGACCGCTCATCATACCGTATTAGTTTCCAATGTCATTGGTGTTGAACGTAATGAGTTTACTAAGATCACGCCACCACCAAAAGATACCGAATTATCACTTATTTCTTTGTGGGAAACTTGGAATGAAATGCAACAGGGAAATAGCCGCTCATTGCGTGAATGGCTGCATGATAGTCAACTTTCATTATATGACGTGCATACCCAATATGCCCATGGCATGTTGAATTTGACAGAGCGAGCTTGGGCTGAAGAGCTCTATCTTAATATTTGTCGTCGTATTCAGCAGGATTTAGATCCCAGTAATCGTGCTCATCGTCCTATCATCGATGAGTTACAAGAGCGAATGGCAGATAAACTATATGTTAACTTTTCGCTATTTCAATCCATGCCAGATGCATGGGGTATTGACCAACTTTTTCCCGTATTGCCGATTCAAGGATTAAATGCGCCATTAGAGCGTCGAGCGGTGTTATTAGATATTACCTGTGATTCAGATGGTATTATTGATCATTATATCGATGGTGATGGAATCGCTGCTACCATGCCGATGCCTAATTATGATCCGGAAGAGCCGCCGATGATAGGGTTTTTTATGGTGGGTGCTTATCAAGAAATATTAGGTAATATGCATAATTTGTTTGGCGATACAGCGGCGATTGACGTCTATATTGATAATTCAGGTGAAGTCAGATATTTACAAAGTGAAGAGGGGGATTCAGTGGCGGATATGCTCCATTACGTCAAGTTAGATCCTAAAATGCTATTAACGCTTTTTCGTGAGCAAGTTAATAGTAAGGATTTGACGAAAAGTTTAAAGGAGCAGTTTCTGGCTGAATTTGAAACAGGATTATATGGTTATACCTATTTAGAAGGTGAGACAATATAAGTTAGCCAAGGTTATTGAGCAATAATGGAATAATCTTATCTGGTGCGCTGTAAAAACTCGTTCTTTAGCGCTAGCTGGATGGCAAGCAGAAGAGCAGCAGTCTTATATAGTAAAGGTTACTCACTAATAAACAGTTTGAGATAAATTATATGATTAATAATACATTAAATAACCAGGAAGATAACTCTTTAGTTTCTAATGCCTTTGGTTTCATGCGTTTTCCGCTTCATTTTTCACCTTATGATAGTGATGCAGAATGGGTGATCACCGGTGTCCCTTTTGATATGGCGACATCAGGTCGTGCCGGCAGCCGGCATGGTCCGGCCGCTATTCGACAGGTATCAGCAAACTTGGCGTGGGAAGGTAAACGCTGGCCATGGCCGTTTAATCTCAAAGAGCAGTTAAAAATAGTTGATTGTGGTGATCTGGTTTTTGCTTTTGGTGATGCACAGGATATGAGTGATAAGTTGCAAGCCCATATCGAAAAGTTATTGGCATCCGGCAAAAGGTGTTTAACCTTTGGCGGCGATCACTTTGTTACTTTACCTTTATTACGTGCCCATGCTAAGCATTTTGGTAAAATGGCGTTGGTTCATTTTGACGCGCATACCGATACTTATAGCAATGGTAGTAAATTTGATCATGGTACCATGTTTTATCATGCGCCTACTGAAGGGCTCATTGATGCCACTCATTCAATTCAGATTGGTATTCGGACTGAATATGATAAAGACAATGGTTTCACGGTGTTGGATGCGGCTTATGTGAATGACGCACGGCTGGAAGATATTATCGCTCAGATAAAGTCAACAGTGGGTAAATTACCTGTTTATTTAACCTTTGATATCGATTGTTTGGATCCTGCTTTTGCACCGGGAACAGGAACACCCGTTGTCGGTGGATTAACTAGTGATCGTGCCTTAAAGTTATTGCGGGGTTTGCAGCCTTTAAATATTGTTGGTATGGATATTGTCGAAGTGGCCCCAGCTTATGATCAATCACAAATCACGGCCTTAGCGGCGGCCACCATCGCACTGGATATGCTTTATATCCAGGCGACTAAACAACGTTAACTAAGCTATTTAATTTTGCAAACCGAAATGTGCCATTTTTGGCACATTTTTATTTGTACTTAAGTCAACTAGTTATCTATCAAATTGAAACAGTATTAGTTAAGACATGCAATCAATCTAAATTTATTTTTTACTTATTAAAGGTAGCTATTTGGTTATATTTTTTGTAATAAATTAGGTAATCTATTACTCTTTTTGTGACGAAAATGAAGTATAAATGCTTAGTATATCTAATAATTCAATCTTAAATGCTGCTTATTACAGACAAATGGCAGAAAAAACTACTGATTCCACTCATTGTCAACAGGGTCAACCAATAAGTGGTATTCCAGCCACACATTTAAAAACCCTTTCTAATTATGCCATTCAAGAAAATCTCATTTATGGTATTCGACCGATTAGCCCTTTAGCTACCTCTTTAATAGAAGCTGGTTATCCCACTAAACCGCTTAGCATTAAAGGGAAGAGCGCCGATTGGGGTCCACAAGCCGGATTTATTTGTGTTGATCAAAATTTTAGTAAGCTGGTCGGACAGCCAGAGCGGGTGGAAAAGTATAATGCCTTGATCAGCAAGAATATAGAAAATGGTGAAGCGGTTGGCGTCCCTTTGGTAATAACAAATGACAGAGTTATCGAATTAATCGAGAAGGATTGTCTTATATCATTTCCATCAGTAGGGAAGAACAGGGTTTTATACGCTAAATCTTCCGCTCTTGATGGACAGATTTTTCAATTTGATGCCATTCACCAACCCAATGGTGACTATCGGATAGAAATAGACGGGAAACCTATTTATGTCTTGAGTCAACCGGAAATACACGAACCTTTTGTCCCTGACTATGATTTATTATTAGTCGCTCCTCATATCGGCGATTATGGCACGCTTGATACCGTGGTACCGAGTGAACGTAATGATGTTAAATTAGGAACCGCAAACCAGCGTTTGCTGAAATTAGCCGATGATATTCATCGGGCATTGGATCGCGATGAACAACATAAACTTATTCATCATGGATCAGATGTGAATAATGAGTCATCGGAATTGACAGACAATTTTCCGGTGACGCTATTTTTGCCCAAATTGATTGGCAAATATAGGGAAATAACGGTACTGGATTCAGCAGAGGCATTGGCTGAATTTATTCAAGCCGCTAAAAATGAAGGTTATCAAATACCGATTAATGAACGTTGGCAAGGAATGCAAAATATTCGCCGTGCTTCTTATGAAGAAACTCGTTATAAGATTGCGCAGTATTATCGAAAATTTTCATTATAAGACAACAGTTGGCAGCTAGTAGTCTTAACTTATTATTTATGAGTGGGTAAATTAAAATGACGTGCCAGTATTGGAGCGGTAAAATCTTTCTTGAGATAAAATCCACGCGGCAAGGTCATTATTAGTTGCCCGTGTTTACCTATCCCTTTTGTTAATGCTTTATTGTTAGCGGCTTTTGGACGAATTTGTAAAACTTGGCCATGGCGGGCGGTAATGTTTTCCACCTGGCCTAACACGATCATATCCATCAATTCTTCCCAATCTTTTTTAAGCAATTGCTCTTCTATTGGATTTGGACTCCATAATAGTGGTGAAGCGACTCTTCGCTTTGCTAATGGGATTTGACGCTCACCTTCAATTGGTATCCATAAGACCCGTGATAGCTTATGACGTACATGGCTCGAAATCCAGGTTACTCCACTATTACCGGTTAAAGGTGCCACACAAACAAAGGTTGTTTCCAATGGTTCACCATAGCGGTTAATAGGAATGGTCTTAAGCTCAATACCAAGATGAGCAAAATCTTGTTCTGCTTTGCTACCTGCATTAGCACCTAAACAATATTCTAATAACTGACCTACCCAACCCTTTGCACGCCTAAGATCGTGTGGGATAGCGATACCTGCATTATAAGCCAGTTCAGCCATTGTATAGCCCGCTAGACTTTTGGCTTTATTGAGTAAACTTTGTTCATCATCAGGGAGCTGGGGAGAAAATTGCATAAATCATGCCTGTATAAAAAATGGACAATTAAATTTGTACACACAGTAAAAATTTTAACATAGATCGCATAAATAAGAACAATTCATTGATAATCAAATCATTTTATCGAAGGTCGGCAAATTTTTTTTCTGTTATCAGTTTAATCGAATAGGTAATAAACAGGATCTTAGCTATAGTTATCCACAATTTTACTGGATAACTCTAAAAAAAGGCCTTTACTGGTTTAATACACAGTCTTGACAGACTGGTTTTTGTTAAAAAGCTCGGTTAGCTTGTTTAACAAAACAACGTATCCTGTGGATAAAATAGATATTGCTGAATCTTTGTTCATTCTGTTTTGGTTGTTAGCTATTTGAACTAATTTACTCTCTAGTTAAACGATTAAATTCATTTATCTCTATGAAAAAAAACTATTAATTTTATATTTGGAAATCTATCGATTGAATAATTCATGAAATTATACCCTGTTTACTCTTGCTTTCTTCACATGGATATCCACAGAAAAGGTGAATAAATTAATAAATATAGCTTTCTATGTGGATAATTTTCATTATTTAATAGATGAATTAAATTGTTTTTTAGTAAATAAGACGGAATGTAAGATTTAATCATGCAATTAAATTGAATGTTATGACATTTTCTAAGCTTATAATTAATTAAAATAGAAAAAAATAGCCAGACCCTACCAACATAGAGACGCAGGGCCTGTCATTTGAACTGTTATCGCAAAAATAGTGGTTGCAGCTCTTCATAGCGGCTAATTTCTGCTTCATATTGTAAAGTCAGTCCAATACTATCTAAACCATTCATCAAACAATAACGATGAAAATTATCAATGGTAAAAAAATAAGTTTTATCCTTAGCAATGACAGTTTGGGTCGTCAAATCAATAGTCAATTGACAACCCTCATGGTGTTCTACAAAGTTAAATAGTTGATTAATTTCTGTTTCCTTTAATTTAATGGGTAGTAATTGGTTGTTAAAGGCATTGTTATAGAAAATGTCGGCAAAACTTGGCGCAATGATGGTGCAAAAACCATAATCTGTTAATGCCCACGGCGCATGTTCGCGCGATGATCCACAACCGAAATTTTCACGAGCTAATAAAATAGTAGCGCCTTGATAACGTGGTTTATTAAGGACAAAATCTGGATCAGGCTGTTGACCGTTATCATCCAGGAAACGCCAATCGTGGAAAAGGTGTTGACCAAAACCGACTCGAGTGACTTTTTGTAAAAATTGTTTTGGAATGATCACATCAGTATCAATATTGGCCATATCTAAAGCAGCCACTAAGCCAGTATGTTGGATAAATTTTTTCATTTACCAATTCCTATTTTGTTTGATCATTGTTGATCTTACGCACATCGACAAAATGGCCGTAGATGGCTGCAGCGGCCGCCATAGCGGGACTGACTAAGTGAGTTCGACCACCACGGCCCTGACGCCCTTCAAAATTACGGTTACTGGTGGAGGCACAACGTTCACCAGGAGCGAGGCGATCACTATTCATTGCCAAACACATTGAACAACCTGGTAAACGCCATTCAAAACCGGCATCGATAAATATTTTGTCTAAACCTTCGTGCTCTGCTTGTGCTTTTACTGGCTCTGAACCGGGAACAACAATAGCTTGTACATTAATGGCCACTTTATTGCCTTTGGCAATAGCGGCAGCACAACGCAAATCTTCAATACGGGAATTAGTGCAAGAACCGATAAACACTTTGTCGATTTTTATGTCAGTCAATTTGCTACCAGCTTGTAATCCCATATAATTTAATGCTTTCTCAGCGGATGCGCACTCAATTGGATCAGGTAATGAACTAGGTGAAGGTATAGCATGATCAATGGCAATCACTTGCCCTGGATTGGTACCCCAAGTAACCTGAGGCGCAATTTGCGCTGCATCAATCGTTTCAATGGCATCATAGTTGGCATCCGGATCAGACTTTAGCGTTTTCCAATAGTTAACGGCTTGTTGCCAATGTTCTCCGGTTGGTGCAAATCGACGGCCTTTAATATAATTAAATGTGGTTTCATCAGGCGCAATAATTCCCGCTTTAGCCCCCATTTCAATCGCCATGTTACAGATAGTCATTCGGCCTTCCATGGTTAAGTTTTCAATTGCCTTACCGCAAAATTCAATAACATAACCTGTACCACCGGCACTACCTATTTTGCCAATCATCGCCAGTACCATATCTTTTGCTGTGATGCCATTAGCTAATTCACCGATAACTTCAATTTTCATCGTTTTAGCGCGCGCTTGTTTCAAGGTTTGGCTGGCCAAAACATGCTCAACTTCGGATGTGCCAATACCAAAAGCTAATGCGCCAAATGCACCATGGGTTGCAGTATGGGAATCACCACAAACTATAGTCATGCCGGGTAAAGTTATGCCTTGTTCTGGCCCCATAACGTGGACAATACCTTGGTAAGGATGTTTTAAATCGTAAAGTGTGATTGCAAATTGTTGACAATTTTTTATCAAGGTTTGCATTTGAATGCGAGCCATCTCACCACTAGCATTAATGTCTTTAGTTTGAGTAGAGACATTGTGATCCATAGTGGCAAAGGTTTTATTGGGTTGTCTGACCGAACGGTTATGAGCTCGCAAACCATCAAATGCTTGGGGTGAAGTAACTTCATGCAATAGGTGGCGATCGACATAAATTAATGGTGTTTCATTTTCCGTTTCATGGACAATGTGAGCATCGTACAATTTTTGATATAAAGTTCTCGCCATAATCTAAGCCTCTTGCATAATGTAACTAGCAATAAAACTGCCCATTTGATCAGTACTTACAAATTGTTTATCTAATGCCAAATCCTGAGTTCGATAACCTTGTATTAAGGTTTTATTAACGGCGTTTTCTATCGCATCGGCAATATGTGGTTGATGCAGGCTATAACGCATCATTAGCGCTACTGATAAAATTTGCGCAATTGGATTAGCAATATTTTTACCGGCGATATCCGGTGCTGAGCCGCCAGCTGGTTCGTATAAGCCAAAATTTTGCTGATTTAAACTGGCGGAAGGTAACATTCCCATTGAACCGGTAATCATTGCACATTCATCGGAAATAATATCGCCAAAAATATTAGAGCAGAGCAAAACATCAAATTGCGCAGGATCTTTAATCAACTGCATAGTGGCATTATCAGTATACATATGCTTGATTTCGACATCAGGGTAATTTTTGGCAATATCATTAACAACCTCTCGCCATAAAATCGAACTTTGCAATACATTAGCTTTGTCTATTGATGTTACTTTATAGCTTCGCTTACGTGCTGCTTGAAAAGCGATATGCGCAATGCGTTCAATTTCAAAGCGATGATAAATTTCAGTATCAAAGGCTTTTTCATCTATGCCTGCACCGACACGTCCTTTGGGTTGACCAAAATAGATCCCACCTGTTAATTCACGCACACAAAGAATATCAAAACCTTTGGTTGCGGTATCTGCCCGTAATGGACAGAAGTTATTTAAACTAGGATAAAGACGGGCAGGTCGTAGGTTGCTAAATAACTGAAAATGCTTACGTAAAGGTAACAATGCACCGCGCTCAGGTTGTCTATCTGGTGGTAGATGTTCCCATTGTGGGCCACCGACTGAACCAAAGAGTATCGCATCCGCTTGTTGGCAACCTGAAAGTGTTTCCGCTGGCAATGGCTGACCATGGCGATCAATAGCAATTCCGCCGACATCATATTCATGCGTGATGATAGTCAAATTAAACTGTTGGCCAATAGCAGCTAACACCTTATAGGCTTGTGCCATAACTTCAGGGCCAATACCATCACCTGGTAAAACAGCAATATTATAATTATTAGCCATATTATTGAGCCACCTCTTTATTGCAGTGATTTTTTTGTTTTTTGACCAATTCGGCACGCCAAATATTATTTAATACATGGATCATTGCCATGGCAGATGATCCGATAATATCGGTTTCTAGTCCGATACCATGAAAACGACGGCCAAAACATTCAGCGACGATATCAACTTGACCTAAAGCTTCATTACCTTGACCTTTAGCAGATAACTGGTAGGAAATCAGTTTAATAGGATAATTTGCTATTTTATTAATTGCCTGATAAATCGCATCAACTGGCCCATTGCCTGTTGCTGCGTCAGATTTTTCCTGACCACCACAGATTATTTTTATCGTGGCAGTGGCAACCACATTTGAGCCGGATTGGATACTGAAATAGGTTAAACGGAAAAATTCAGGCTCTTGTTGTTGTTGATTGATAAAAGCTAAAGCTTCCAAGTCATAGTCAAAGATCTGGCCTTTTTTATCAGCTAAGCGCAAAAATGCTGCATATAAGTGTTCTAAATTGTAATCTGTAGCTTGATATCCCATCTCTGTCATTCGATGCATTACTGCAGCGCGACCCGAACGAGAAGTCAGATTTAATTGAGTCTCTTTTATGCCAATTGATGCTGGTGTCATAATTTCATAAGTTTCTCGATTCTTAAGTACACCATCTTGATGGATGCCTGAAGAATGTGAGAAAGCATTACTACCAACGATTGCTTTATTGGCAGGAATAGGGGCATTACATAACTTGCTGACTAATTGGCTGGTACGATAAATTTCTTGATGATTAATATTTGTCGTGACGGCTAACATTTTTTGGCGCACTTTAATTGCCATAATAATTTCTTCTAAGGCACAGTTGCCAGCGCGTTCACCTAACCCATTAATTGTTCCTTCTACTTGTCGAGCGCCGGCTTGAATTGCAGTAATAGAATTCGCTACCGACATACCTAAATCATCATGACAGTGGACAGAAATAATGGCTTTATCTATGTTTGGCACTCGATTAAAAAGATCTTTAATAATATTGCCAAACTGGGAAGGGATAGTATAACCAACAGTATCAGGAATATTAATCGTTGTTGCACCAGCATCGATCGCCATTTCCACTATCCGGCATAAATTATCAGGATCAGTGCGGCCGGCATCCTCACAGGAAAATTCTATGTCGTCTGTATAGCGTCTGGCATGCTTAATTGAGTGGCTAGCGAGAGCTAAAATATCATTAAATGAACGCTTTAATTTATGTTCAATATGTAATGATGATGTTGCTAAAAAAAGATGTAACCGGAAACTATTAGCAATGTTTAGTGCTTCAGCGGCAATATCAATGTCGTTATCAACACAGCGTGCTAAACCACATATACGGCTATTTTTAATTTCTTTGGCGATGGCTTGAACCGATTTAAAATCTCCTGGTGAAGAGACTGGAAAGCCAGCTTCAATGACATCAACGCCTAAACGTTCCAAGGCATAAGCAATTTGTAGTTTTTCCTTGATGCTTAAACTGGCTTGTAAAGCTTGTTCGCCATCACGTAATGTTGTATCAAAGATAATGATATTATTGCTCATACTGTTTGTTCCTTTATCTAGTTCTTGGTTGTTATCGGTTTTTTTGTTAGTAAGTTTATAGAAAGTGCTATTTAGTTAGATTGGGCGCATAAAAAAACCCGCGCTTGTGCGCGGGTTTTTTATGCGGGTAGATATTAATAACTTCGTTCACCCATAAGCATACCGCGCACAGAAAATGCGAGAAGTAGTAGGCTTAGTAGGTGAATAAAAAGTGACATAAAACATTGACCTTATTAATATCAAAAACATTATCATATTTTTTATAATTACCTTATCTTTATCATTATGTCAATATTAGATAAAAATTAATTTTGTTAATTTGGCGAATGTTTTTACTAGGATATATGGCTAATTTTTATATTTTTAATACTGTTTTTATCTATTCTTTTGATTCAAAAAACTGATAAGATTTGGTGAAAAATTAATTTTGTTGCTTTAATTTATTTCAGTAATGTTTCTTAATTATGAAGTTTAAAATTAGTTTAATAAAAATATATTAGGAAGTGTTTATTATAAAAATGAGTAAAGGAAATATTGAATAAGCAATAATTTATTCTGTGATGAATCTGATAATTTGTTATGAATAATAAGAATTGAATAATTTTATTATGAATTCTACCATGCTTTGTTTTATCATCTAATTGAAGGATTAATAGATGGATATTTAATTTTATTATTTATTGATTATGTGAATGTTGAAGGGTAATAATTTTATAATTAGGGCTTTGTTAGAAATGATTTTTAAACTGATCAGTTAATGTTAAGGCATGGAAGCTAAAATCATTTAAAAAGTTAAATGGTTCGCTTAATTTATTTTAATGAATTTAAGAATAAAACAATATACCTAAGTTAATAATTAATTAGGTTAATTTTTTATTTTTATTCATTAAATATACATATATATCAAGTGGGGTAAAATAATGACTGACTACAACACAGTTTCAGCAACGAAAAAAGAGCCAAGCGATATTCATTTGCGAAATGTTGATTTAAATTTATTAACGGTTTTTGATGTAGTTATGCAGATGCAGAATGTGACCCGTGCAGCACAAATTTTAGGGATGTCACAGCCTGCTGTCAGTAATGCTGTATCGCGTCTGAAAGTGATGTTCAATGATGAGCTTTTTGTTCGTTATGGCCGAGGTATTCAGCCAACTTCACGTGCTAAGCAACTATTTGGTCCCGTTAGACAGGCATTACAACTAGTACATAATGAATTACCTGGCGCAGGATTCGAACCAGAGCAGAGTGAACGAGTATTTAAATTATCAATATGTAGCCCACTAGATATTCGTTTAGCAGCTAGTATTGTTGCTCGAGTTAAGCAGAATGCACCAAATATTGACGTAATTATCCAATCTTATCTTGATGATAATATTGCCCATCAATTAAAATACCAAGAAACAGAATTTGTTATTAGCTATAACGAATTTGATAAACCTGAATATCATCACCATCCATTATTTAATGATGAATTAGTTTTAGCTGTGTCTAATAATCATCCCAATATTAAAAATACAATTTCTGACGATATATTACAGCATGAAAAACATGCTGTTGTTTCCATGGATAATATGGGTTCTTTTAGTAAACCCTATTATCATAATAGCGATCTTTTTCATTCTATTATTTATCAAGGAACAGATTTAAATAGCGTATTAAATATTGTTTCTCAGACTCATTTTGTCGCTATTGCACCAAAATGGCTTGTTGAATATTATTCAAGTCAGTTAAATTTAAGATCGGTTGAATTACCCTGGGAAAAAACAACACGTCCCTGTTATTTGATCTGGCATGAATCAACAACACGAGACAAAGGACATAAGTGGATGAAAACACAATTAGGACAACTGAGTAACTAATAGATAGAATATTTTTTCGTATAATCAGTAAATAAGTCGACAGGAACAGATAATAACGTTTGAATTAAAGATAGCTTGTAAATTATCCTATTACAATTATCAAATTGATATATAAAATATTTTTCTTTTATAAAAGCACTTTTATGCCAAGTCATTGTTACGTTAGTATGGATTTGGCGTGAATGTGTTTTTTAATTTCATTAAAGCCTCTTTTTTTATCTAACAATTATGTATAATGCCGCTATTAGCTAACAGCTGTACGCTGAAATTATTTTTCATAACTTTAGCTTATATGACCTGTTGTCATTAAATAATCATATTCGGTAAATAAAGTTCACTAAGGGAAGTTATTTTGACTATTGAGAATTTGCATTCTTATCATTTAGTTAACCAGTTTCAACAGAAGATTAATTCGCCAATTTTGGCTAACAGAGTTGCTTTTAGGCAATGGTCAGCAACTCATCAAAGTCAATTAACTTGGCAAGAAATTGGCCAAAAAACAGAATCTATTTCTTTAGCATTACTTGAATTAGGTGTGAATGTACAAGAAAATGTCGCTATTTTCGCGGATAATAGTATGAATTGGTCTTTAACCGATCTGGCTATTTTACAAATCCGGGCAGTGACGGTGCCTCTCTATTCAACCAGTAATGTCACTCAAGCTTCCTATATCTTAAATGATGCTAATATTCGTATTCTATTTGTTGGCGATCAGGTTCAATATGATGTTGCTAAGTCGCTATTTGAATTATGCCCTAAATTGACTGATATCATTGTTTTTAATGAATATATTGATATTTCTGACTGCCCAAGAGCTTACCCTCTATCGACATTAATGCAGAAATCTTCCCCCCAATTTTTGACCGAATTGAAACAACGGATTGCACAATATCAATTAAGTGATTTATTTACATTAATTTATACTTCGGGCACAACAGGTGAGCCAAAAGGGGTGATGCTTGATTATGCCAATATGGCTGCACAGCTTTATTTACATGATGAACGTTTGACCTTAACTGAGTCAGATATTTCACTCTGTTTTTTACCGCTTTCTCATGTTTTTGAGCGAGCGTGGAGTTTCTATGTTATGCATATTGGCGCACAAAACATCTATTTAACAGATGCCCACAGTGTTAGAGAAGCTATGGTTGCGGTAAAACCTACGGTGATGTGCGCGGTGCCCCGTTTTTATGAAAAAGTTTATGCCGCTATAAATCAGAAAGTTTCCAAAGCATCTTGGCTACGTAGAGAGCTTTTCAATTGGGCGCTTCGGCAAGGTAAGCGTCAAGTAGCCTTAATTCAACAAGGAAAAAAAGGCAACTGGTTACATCGTTTTTTTTATCATAATGCAGATAAGTGGATATTAACTAAATTAAAAATGATTTTAGGTGGCCAATTGCGTTTTTTACCTGCCGCTGGCGCTCATCTTGATGATGAGGTTATTCGTTTCTTTTTAGCTGCCGGGATTAATATCAAATATGGTTATGGTATGACTGAAACCTGTGCAACAATTTCTTGCTGGGAAGAGAATAGTTATTGCTTAGGTTCGATTGGTACGCCATTATCTGATATTCAGGTGCGTATTGGTCAGGAAAATGAGATCCAGGTTAAAGGGCCTATTGTGATGAGAGGTTATTTTAATAAACCAATAGAAACAGCACAGGCTTTCACCCAAGATGGTTGGTTCAAAACAGGAGATGCGGGTAGGCTTGATGCAGTCGGCAACTTGTTCATTACCGAACGGTTAAAGGATTTAATGAAAACCTCTAATGGTAAATATATTGCTCCTCAGCTGATTGAAGGCGCGTTAGGTCAAGATCGTTTTATTGAACATATTGCAGTAATCGCTGATGCCCGTAAATTTGTTTCTGCACTTATTGTTCCTTGTTTTGATTCACTGGAAGAGTATGCCCATTCAATTAATTTGAAATATCACTGTCGATTAGAACTATTACGTAATAGTCGTATTGTTGAACTTTTTGATTTGCGCCTTAAAGAAATGCAAAAGAATTTCGCTAACTTTCATCAAGTAAAACGTTTTACTCTGTTACCCATTGGTTTTTCTATGGAGAATGGTGAGTTAACCCCTACCTTAAAATTAAGGCGTAAAATCATCGCCCAACGATATCAGCGTGAAATTGAATCCATGTATCAAGACTAAATTCTGCTAATTTTTCCATGGTGGAAAAAGCAAATTTTGCGGTGAAAATATCTCTTCAGCAAGTTAAAATAGAGCAACATTTATTGTCTCAAAATTTTGGGACTTTTCCTGTTTGCAAAAGGGGTCATCAACGTGAAATTGGATGAAATTGCCCGTCTAGCTGGAGTTTCCCGTACAACCGCCAGTTATGTTATCAATGGTAAAGCTAAACAGTATCGAGTCAGCGATAAAACGGTTGAAAGAGTGATGTCTGTTGTTAAGGAGTATAATTATTATCCAAATGCGGTCGCTGCTGGGTTGCGAGCTGGACGAACCCATTCAATTGGCTTAGTGATCCCGGACTTAGAAAATAGCAGTTATACTCGGATTGCCAATTATCTTGAACGCAATGCACGTCAATGTGGTTATCAGTTACTTATTGCCTGCTCTGAAGATCAACCCGATAACGAAAAACGGTGTATTGAGCACTTATTAAAGCGTCAGGTGGATGCAATCATTGTTTCTACCGCTTTAGCACCTGAACATCCTTTTTATCAGCGCTGGGCTAATCGTTCATTACCCATTATTGCTTTAGATCGCGCATTAGAACCGCAGCATTTTATTAGTGTTGTAGGCGATGATTTACAAGATGCCAAAATGTTAGCAACTGAATTACATAAATTTTCAGTTAAAAAAGTTCTCTATTTAGGCGCGTTACCTGAGCTTTCAGTTAGCCTATTACGTGAACAGGGATTTAGAGAATCTTGGCAAGATAATTCAAATTCAGTCACTTATTTATATGCTAGTAGTTATGAACGCCATGCTGCTGAAGAAATATTTGCGCAGTGGCTACATCATAATGAAATGCCGGAAGCATTTTTTACTACCTCATTTTCTCTGTTACAGGGGGTAATGGACGTGATGTTAAAGCGTGATGGACGATTAGCAAGTAATATTGTGATTGCAACCTTTGGTGATAATGAATTGTTAGATTTTTTTACCTGCCCAGTATTATCTGTTGTGCAACGTCACCAAGCTATCGCTGATAAAGTAATAGAATTGGTATTAGCTAGTTTAAGTGAAAATAACAAGCCAAGCATTGGTATAACACGCATTCAACGTGACTTATGCCGAAGAGGTAGTTTAAGTCGTAAAATTTAACTTAAGTTGAAAATATCTTATCAAATTTTAAAAATGCGCTATTAAAATGGTGTATTTTTAAAAAATTAATAAACTAATAACAATAAATGGTAATAATTCAGACAATTCTTAATAAAATTGTTTCGAATATTAAGATTTACACATAAAATAGTCACGGACAGATATAGAATATTTTTCTATTCAACGTATGGACTTTATACGATTAGCAAAATAAAAAATTACTGTATATTTATCAGTATGTGTAATATACTGATAAATAATATAAATTTTAAAATTTTGCTAAAAATAATTTTGGGGAAGTTTGATTAATTGTTATTTATATGGATAAAGTGTTATCTGAAAGTTGATTTAAAATGAAGCATTGGTTGTATATCTTAGTTTTTTATTTCATTTTTTGCGAAATAAATAAGTTTCGGCAGTGAATATAAGTATAAAAATTAATTTATTCAATTTTATCATAATGTTAATTGTTTTTAATTTTTTACTCGTCAGAAAACCCACCCAATCATCTTCCAACATTATTCTGTAAATAAAACTAAAGCGCTGTGGCTCTTGCTTGACAAGATTTTCATACCCTTCGTAAACTCTATAGTAAGTGGGAAATTGTGGTGTAATGTGGTGATTTTTGTAATATAAGGGTTGAAGAGATATGTTTCGTGGCGCAACACTCGTTAATCTCGACAGCAAAGGGCGACTAACTGTGCCCACGCGTTATCGCGGTATGCTGAGCGAGGAGTCGGAAGGGCAGGTGGTTTTTACTATCGACCTCCATCAGCCATGCCTATTACTTTATACATTACCTGAATGGGAAATTATTGAAAAAAAACTATCACAACTTTCTACTATGAATCCGGCTGAACGTCGTGTTCAGCGTTTATTACTTGGACATGCCAGTGAATGTCAGATGGATAGTGCAGGTCGTCTTTTGCTCGCTAATACCTTACGACAACATGCAGGGCTCAAGAAGGCAGTCATGCTGGTTGGTCAAATTAATAAATTTGAGTTATGGGATGAGCAGACTTGGTATCAGCAAGTACAAGCAGATATTGAGGCTGAGCAGAGCGCAAATGAACCATTATCAACGCGGTTACAGGATCTATCTCTTTAATATGGCAGACAGTCGATTTAAACATATCAGTGTGCTTCTTGATGAAGCAGTCAATGGATTGAATATAAAAGCAAATGGCATTTATGTTGACGGTACATTTGGCCGGGGAGGTCACTCGCAATTAATTCTCTCTCGGTTAGGCAGTGAAGGGCGTTTGATAGCGATAGATCGTGATCCACATGCAGTGGCAGCCGCTGAAAAAATGATTACTGATAACAGATTTTCAATTAAACATGGTTCTTTTTCTCAGTTACAAACATTTATTGCAGAAGAGGGATTAGTTGGCAAGATTGATGGCGTACTGCTTGATTTAGGTGTTTCATCACCGCAACTAGATGATCCAGAGCGAGGTTTTTCTTTTATGCGTGATGGACCATTAGATATGAGGATGGATCCGACAACAGGTCAATCAGCTGCACAATGGTTGATGAAGGCAGATGAAGCAGATATAGCCTGGGTATTGAAAACTTATGGTGAAGAACGATTTGCCAAAAGAATTGCAAAAGCGATTGTGGCTCGTAACCATCATTCAGCGGAGGAGCCATTAACACGGACAAAACAACTGGCAGAATTGATAGCACAAGTTAGCCCGTTTAAGGAAAAACATAAGCATCCAGCAACGCGATCGTTCCAGGCAATTCGCATATATATCAATAGTGAATTGGAAGAAATAGCAAAAGCGCTAGAGGGTTCATTAAATATATTGGCACCACAGGGACGGCTATCGATTATTAGTTTTCACTCATTGGAAGATAGATTCGTTAAGCGTTTTATCCGAGAGCATAGCAGAGGGCCAAAAGTCCCAGTCGGATTACCATTAACCGATGTGCAATTAAAAGCGATTGGTAGCCCTATATTGAAAGTGTTAGGCAAAATGAAACCGACAGCAAGAGAAGTTATCGAAAACCCACGAGCAAGAAGCTCCGTTGTGCGTTTTGCTGAAATGTTGGAATGATAATGACAGCGGAAAAATATAGCTTAATTAGGATCATTGCTTATGATATTTTTCGGCACGGAGCTGTCCCATTGATTCTGTTGATAGTGATTATTATATCAGCGATTTCAATTGTTACAGTCAGTCACCAAACACGGTTATTAACGGCGCAAAAGGATTTGATGACAGAAGAAAAAGAATCTTTAGATATAGAATGGCGCAATTTGATTTTGGAAGAGAACTCCTTAGGAAATCATAGTCGAGTTGAGCGCCTTTCGGTAGAAAAGCTACAAATGATCCATGTAGATCCGACGCAAGAACATATTGTGATTGCAAAATAGTTTTAGTAAATAGGTAAACAACATGAAGCCTGCGCGCTCAGTGAAGTATAGAAGACGGTACGAAGAAAAGGTTAGCTATGTTAGCTGGCGTTTCTTACTATTGTGCGCGGGTATAGGATTGGCATTAATTGGTCTCATTATTCGTGTTACATATCTGCAAGTTATTAATCCGGAAGAGCTTGTTAAAGAAGGTGACATGCGTTCGCTTCGCGTTCAGAAAGTGACAGCTGCCCGCGGCATGATAAGCGATCGTGAGGGGCGTCAGTTGGCAGTAAGTGTTCCGGTTTATGCTATTTGGGCTGATCCAAAAATAATTTATGAAAATGGTGGATTAACCAATGATGAACGTTGGCAAGCTTTAGCGGATGAGTTAAGGATACCACTTGAACAAGTCAACCATAAAATTAGTCTTAATTCTAACAGTCGGTTTGTCTATTTAGCTCGTCAAGTCAATCCATCAGTTGGTGAATATATTGGCAAATTAAAAATAGCGGGTATTTATTTACGTAAAGAATCGCGTCGTTATTATCCATCTGGTCCAGTTGCCGCACATTTGATCGGGGTAACTGATATTGATGGGCAGGGAATTGAAGGAATTGAAAAAAGCTTTAACTATCTGTTAACTGGAGCGCCAGGCGAAAGGATAGTGCGTAAAGATCGTTATGGGAGAGTTATCGAAGATATTTCTTCCATTGATAGTCAAGTTGCCCACGACTTGGTATTAAGTATTGATGAACGCATACAGTCGTTGGTTTATCGTGAATTAACACGCAGTGTAATGGAAAATAAAGCCGAATCGGGTACCGCTATTTTGGTAGATGTTCATACGGGTGAGGTATTGGCGATGGCCAATAGCCCATCCTATAACCCGAATAATCTTGCCGGTACCCCAACTGAAGTCATGCGTAACCGTGCGATCACCGATGTATTTGAGCCCGGCTCAACGGTTAAACCGATGGTAATTGTCAGTGCATTGAATAATGGAATTATTAAAGCCAATAGTGTGTTAAATACTCAACCCTATATGATTAGTGGTCATGAAATTAAAGATGTAGCAAGGTATAGTGAGTTATCCGTTACCGGTATTTTACAAAAATCAAGTAATGTTGGTGTTTCAAAGTTAGCATTAGCGATGCCTGCGGATGAGGTGGTTGATGTTTATGCCCGTTTTGGTTTGGGTAGACCAACAAATTTAGGATTAATTGGGGAAAGTAGTGGCATCTTTCCTAATAAAAAAAGGCGGTGGTCTGAATTTGAAAGGGCCACCTTTTCTTTTGGTTATGGGTTAATGGTTACGCCATTACAGTTAGCGCGAGTCTATGCAACAATTGGTAGTTTTGGTATTTATCGTCCGCTATCAATTACAAAAGTTGATCCACCGGTATCAGGTGCGCGTATTTTCCCTGAGGGGATTATGCGGACAGTGGTTCGCATGATGGAAAGCGTCGCATTACCTGGTGGTGGTGGCGTCCGAGCCGCAGTGAAGGGTTATCGAATAGCGATTAAGACAGGTACAGCAAAAAAAGTCGGCAATGATGGTCATTATATTAATCAATATATTGCTTATACGGCTGGAGTTGCACCGGCAAGTAACCCTCGCTATGCCCTAGTTGTGATTATCAATGAACCTACTGCGGGGAAATATTACGGTGGTGCTGTTTCTGCACCCGTATTTGGAACCATTATGGGCGGCGTTTTACGTTTAATGAATGTAGAGCCTGATGCATTAACCTCAGATGATAATGAATTAGTAATTAACAAGATAAAAGAGGATACAGGTGGCAGATCGTAATCTACGCGATTTACTTGCACCACTGGGTGTTAACGCGCCAGATAAGGTGTTACGAGAAATGACGCTTGATAGCCGTAAGGTAGCGGCAGGAGACCTATTTTTAGCAGTTAAGGGCCATCAAACAGATGGACGGCAATATATTTCTCAAGCGATAGCGCAAGGTGTCGCCGCAATTATCGCTGAAGCACAAGGAGAGACAGAAGCTGGTACGATTCGATATATGCATGGCGTTCCGGTCATTTATATTAATGATCTGAATAATCAATTATCACTGTTAGCAGGCGAATTTTATCAACATCCTGCGGCAAAATTGCAATTAATTGGTGTAACAGGAACCAATGGTAAAACAACTACTACTCAACTAATTGCTCAGTGGGCAAAAGGGCTGGGCGAAGTTAGTGCCGTAATGGGCACGGTGGGTAACGGAATGTTAGGACAGATTGTACCAAGTGAAAATACCACCGGCTCAGCGGTTGATGTCCAGGCTGAATTGCAGTTGTTGCTGGATAAGCAAGCTACTTTAGTTGCGATGGAAGTCTCCTCCCATGGTCTAGTGCAAAGCCGTGTTGCGGCTATTCCTTTTACCGCTGCTGTATTTACTAATTTAAGTCGTGATCACCTTGATTATCATGGTGATATGCAAAATTATGCAGCGGCAAAATGGTTATTATTTTCAACCCATAAATCTGATAAACAGATTATTAATGTGGATGATGATACGGGTTTACAGTGGCTTGAAAAATTGCCGCAGGCATGTGCCGTTTCGATGGAGAATCGTATACCTACCGATTGGCAAGGCGCTTGGATGTTAGTAGAGCAAGTTGATTATCATGATCGTGGAGCGACTATTCATTTTAATTCAACTTGGGGAAAAAGCTCACTTAAAAGTCCATTGATGGGGGCTTTTAATGTCAATAATGTTATGCTGGCTATGGCAACACTGTTAATGATGGGTTACCCATTTGAAGCGGTAATAAAATCATCGCATGCCTTACAACCAGTTTGTGGACGAATGGAAGTCTTTACTTCACCTGGACGGCCAACTGTTGTGGTCGATTATGCTCATACTCCTGATGCGCTCGAAAAAGCATTAAGTGCGCTCCGTCTCCATTGTCGTGGCAGACTTTGGTGTGTATTTGGTTGTGGCGGCGATCGCGACAAGGGTAAACGTGCATTGATGGGGAGTGTGGCTGAACAGTATGCTGATATTGTGGTAGTAACCGATGATAATCCACGTAGTGAAGAGCCAAAAGCCATCATTAATGATATTTTAAGCGGTTTTCTTGACGCTGGTCGGGCAATGCCGATTGTCGGGCGCGTGGAAGCGGTTACCAGTGCGATTATGCAGGCAAATGCTGATGATCTGATATTAATTGCCGGTAAAGGGCATGAAGATTATCAAATTATTGGTGATCGTCGGCTTGATTATTCCGATCGTTTGACGGTAGCACGGTTATTGGGGGTGATGGCATGATCCCTATTTCACTAGAGCAATTGGCTACTGTGACACAAGGTACTCTGCAGCAAATCGATGAACAGCAGGCAGCCAGCTTATGGCTTAATGCGCTAACAACTAATAGTCGCCAGCAGTCCATTAAGGGTTTGTTTATTGCTTTAAAAGGTGAACATTTTGATGGTCATGATTTTGCTAAACAGGCTACTATAGCGGGTGCTAGCGCATTGTTAGTTGAGCGACCATTAACTCTTCATTGTCCACAAGTTGTAGTTGAAGATACGCGCTTAGCAATGGGAAAATTAGCCGCTTGGGTTCGATCGCAAAGCAAAGCTAAGTTTATTGGGCTAACGGGTTCTTCGGGCAAAACCTCGGTTAAAGAGATGGTGGCCGCCATTCTCTCTCAATGCGGCGAGACACTTTTTACTGAAGGTAATTTGAATAATGATATTGGTGTGCCCTTAACGTTATTTCGTTTGACGGCAGAGCACCAGTATGCAGTGATTGAAATGGGAGCCAATCATGTTGGTGAAATTGCATATACAACCAATATGGTTAGACCGGATAGCGTATTAGTCAATAATTTATTTGCTGCCCATCTTGAAGGTTTTGGTTCATTAACGGGTGTTGCTAAAGCAAAGGGCGAGATTTTTCAGGGATTAGCGGAACAAGGAACGGCGGTTATTAATTTGGCTAGCCATGATTGGAAAAATTGGCAATCGTATTTTAAACAACAGCAAACCATATGGCGTTTTTCGCTAACGAAACAGCAACAGACTGATTTTTATGCGGAAAATATTGCAATGAAATCAACGGGTAGCGAATTTGAGCTGCATACGCCAACCGGTGTGGTCTCAATATTTTTACCCTTGCCAGGTACACATAATATTGCTAACGCATTAGCAGCGAGCGCGTTAGCAATGTCAGTAGGGGCAACGCTTGAGCAAGTTAGTCTTGGATTGGCACATGTTCAGCCGGTATCGGGTCGTTTATACCCGATTCATTTAGCGCCCGGTAAACTTATTTTAGATGACACTTACAATGCTAATACCGGCTCTATGATTGCTGCCGCCGATGTTTTATCCCAAATGCCTGGCTACCGTATCTTGGTTGTTGGTGATATGGGGGAATTAGGCGATAAGACTGAAAAATGTCATCAGGAGGTCGGCGTGGCGACCCGTCAAATGAAGCTTGACCGAGTGTTAAGTGTCGGTCAACAAAGTGTCATTATTAGCCAACAGAGTGGTTGTGGTGAGCATTTTGCTTCTAAAAAAGAGTTAATTGCGAAACTGATCCCATTAATAAAAAAACACGAAACCGTATCAGTTTTAGTTAAAGGTTCGCGCAGTACAGCAATGGAAGAAGTTGTACACGCCTTACAGGAGTGCTTTTTATGTTAGTCTGGTTAGCTGAATATTTAGTTAAATATTTTTCTGGCTTTAATCTTTTCTCTTATTTGACATTTCGGGCTATTACCAGTTTGTTAACGGCTTTGGTGATTGCGCTATGGATGGGACCCCATTTGATTTCCTATTTGCAA